>NZ_JAYGHR010000003.1:145033-231085 GCF_034932365.1 Limnoraphis robusta BA-68 BA1
ATGTTTACAACTTCTTTGTGTCTTTGTGTCTTGGTGGTCAATTCAAGGCTAGACCCTAATGAGCAGGTTAATGTTTACAACTTCTTTGTGTCTTTGTGTCTTGGTGGTCAATTCAAGGCTAGACCCTAATGAGCAGGTTAATGTTTACAACTTCTTTGTGTCTTTGTGTCTTGGTGGTCAATTCAAGGCTAGACCCTTGTAAACAAGCCAGCGCGACCTGCTATATTATCTGTTAGTCCTCTTAAAAGGACATTAATTTTTAGATGGGGATTTTAATCCCAGACTTGCCCAAACATTGATAAGATTAACAATATGGTGCGTCAATTGTTCTGGTTTTTTGTTGGGAATTACAACCCTAATTGTTTGACGCACCCTACTGATTTGTGTTTACCGCTCAACAATTTTCAATCTTTGCGTCACTAATGTAATCCCACCCGGACGCATTAAAATAGCAGAAATCCAATTATTTCCTGGTGTATTGGGTGCAGTTCCGAGTTTAAAAACACCACCCGAAGCTAAGAACTCTAACTCCAACGGAAAGTCTGTTAAATAGGCTCTGGGTGTGACTCGTTCTTCAATGGCTGTTCCGATCATAATCTCATTCCCCAGAGGTTCTTCAACGATCGCATCAATGCTATATTCTTGACCTGCTTTTACCTGTTCTGGTACACTTAATATTACCGTTGGCGGTTCTTCTCCGCTTGTTAATTGATTGCGTTCGGTTAATACTTCTTGCTGAACAACTTTTTGATTTTCCACCCGTTGCTGTGAGGTAATGCTGGAACTCAGTTGAAATTCTCGACCCCCAAACTGTTGAGTTCCGGTAATTTCAGTGACTGTTGTTGCCAGAATAGCCGAGCCGTCTTGTTGCCAAGATTGCAATTTTGTCTGATAACTTATATTAGAATAATCTTGCCAAAGCTGAGTTAAAACTTGCTCGTAACTGCGACGATCTAAACCATCCGTTGTGGTAAACTCTTGACTATAAAATGCCATCACTCCGGCAACATCTTGACGATTGGCTGCGGCTTCTATTCCTTGAATTAAACTTGTTAACTCTGGAGGTGCGGTTTCTGGCGGTTCTTGGGCGCGAACCCGACTAGAAGCAACCCCTGTCAGCCCCCACAACAGGACACCCAGTAGAACAGAAAGCATCAAAGAAGGTTCTCGACGGCGACGAGATAGAATAGCCGGACGTTGCAGAGAAGGAAAAATCGTCATAATTAACGGTTTTGTTGTCAATAATGGGAACAATAAAGGTTTAAATCAAGGTCTGTACAACTATTAACCTCAATGCACAGTTGCAAGTTTTCCGGGAATAGTCCCCAATAATGGTAACTTAAAACTTATAGCTCTATCAGGATACACCCAACTCTAAACATCCATGCGATTATTAATTGCAGCGAGTGGTACAGGCGGACATTTATTTCCAGCGATCGCAACCGCAGCACAGTTACAGGATTATCAAATTGAATGGCTAGGCGTACCTGACCGCTTAGAAACTCAACTTGTTCCTCAGCAATACCCGCTTCATACGATCAGCGTTCAAGGGTTTCAGCAACGCTTCGGTTTAGGAACCCTACGAACCTTCAGCCGTTTAACGGGTTCCATTCTACAAGTTCGCCGTCTCCTCAAACAAGGAAACTTTCAAGGGGTTTTCTCAACAGGCGGTTACATCGCCGCCCCTGCTATTTTAGCGGCTCGTTCGTTAGGTTTACCAGTAATACTGCATGAGTCCAACGCCAAACCTGGAAAAGTCACCCGTTTACTGAGTGGATGGTGTGACTTGGTAGCCTTGGGGTTTGACTGTTCAACCCAGTATTTACCTCGCGCCAAAAAAATGGCGATTGTGGGAACTCCTGTCCGTTCTGCCTTTTTAGCCCAAACTGAACCCTTATCCGTTTCTATCCCCGAAAACGCGCCGCTTATTGTGGTTGTCGGGGGGAGTCAGGGGGCGGTAGCGGTGAACCAGCTTGTACGAGAAGCCGCATCCGCTTGGTTTAATTTGGGGGCTTGGGTGGTTCATCTAACCGGAACGAATGATCCCCATAGCGAGAGTTTAAAGCATCCGCAATATTTAGCGATGCCCTTTTATGACAATATGGCGGCGTTACTCAAACGAGCCAATTTAGCCATTAGTCGCGCAGGGGCGGGAACCCTCACCGAATTAGCCGTAACTCAGACACCTTCGATATTGATTCCCTATCCCTACGCCGCAGAAGATCATCAAACCTATAATGCCAAAGTATTCGCGGAGGCGGGTGCAGGATTATTACTGCCACAAAACGATCTAACAGGCGAAATCCTAAAAAGCAAGGTGTTGCATCTGCTCAAATCTCCTCAAGAATTGCAACAAATGGCGGAAGCAACGGCATCCTTAGCCGTGATTAATAGTGCTGAACAATTAGCAGATTCTATTGATCAAGTTTTGAGTCGTCCGGGCAACGGATGAGAAACAAAGAAAAAATTACTAATTCTTGGGGTTGCCCTTAGTTGGGTTTAACGGCTTTGATGCGAATGCGTTTATAGTCAGCGATCCAGCTTCCATTTTGACAGAGTTTCGAGTGCAACTTCTTCTCAATTCGCTTTAAAATTTTCTCCTGTTGTTCAGCCGGAATATTCTGAAAGAAGCAACTCGCAAACATTTCAATCCAATTTCGCAGACCATTTTTTCCTTCATCTAAAGGAGTCGGTCGATCAAACAAAGTCGCTAGTTTTAATTGAAAACCTTGACGTTCCAACAGTGTGGCATATTCTGCGATACTGGGAAAATACCAAGGATTGAAGCTTTGATTTTCTGGATATCCAGCCTCATCTAACGCTTCACAGATGCCATTAATAATCGTTTCAACATTTCCTTTACCGCCAAATTCTGCCACAAACCGTCCGCCCGGTTTCAAGGCAAGCCAGACTCCTTCGATGACTTTTTCCGGCTGTTTTAACCAATGTAAAACGGCATTGGAAAACACGCCATCAAATTGTTCACTCATTCCTAACGAAGCGGCATCAACGACGGCAAATTTCAGAGTAGGATAAGAATGACTGGCTCGCTCGATCATGGAAACGGCGCTATCGACTCCGACGACTTCTGCTCCGCAAGCGGTGATCCGATAGGTCAGATGACCCGTTCCACAACCCAAGTCGAGGATGTGTTCTCCATTCTGGGGATGAAGCAGTTTCAGCAGATCAGTTGCCAGGTGAGAGACATAACGGTGACGATGGTCGTAAAGATGGACATTCCAATCATTCACGAAGGGGGTCGGTGTGTTGTTGGCTGTCTGGATGCTCATTAGACGCTTAGGAGTTGGGTCTTTCCTTAACAGTATGCAGTATTTATTGATGAAATTTTTTTAAGTTTAACAAAGTTTAAACGGCTAAGTCATGGGGTCGCTTCGGTAAGGGAGAAATCCTGATTGAGTATACAAGAGGTTTTCCTCGGTTTCACGACAATTTAGACAATTTAATCCTGATGCTGATCACTTTCTTAAACAAAATCAGTATGAATACTTATGGATTTCAGAAATTCTTTAGTATTGAGAAACTGAAAAAAAGTGCTGAACCAGCAGTGTGTTGGTGTAGATTTTACCCGATCGCTGAAACGGATGCCCAATCAAAGCTTTTAACAAATTTTACAATTGATTTGGGCAATTTCCAACAGTAGAGAGATTGAATTCCCGCTCATTTTGTGATAAAAACTACAGATTGTTGGCTAGATGGGAATCTAATTGCTCGAACGGGAGGCGCTTCATGTCAGGTAACGAACTTCAAGCCGATTTTTGGATCACGGAGTACATCACACCCTGGGATATTTATGCTCACGGGGTTACGAACGTACTAGCCTACAAAAAAACAGAATTTCAAGAGATGTACATCGTGGAAACAGGGGCCTATGGTAAAGGCTTGGTTCTAGATGGCAAATGGCAGTCTTGTACCGGAGATGAGTTTCTCTACCATGAACCTCTGGTTCATCCGGCGATGATCGCTCACGCTTCACCCCGTCGGGTGTTGGTTTTGGGGGGCGGAGAAGGGGCAACCATTCGGGAAGTCTTGCGTTGGAAAACCGTTGAACAGGTGGCGATGGTTGATATTGACGGAGAAGTGGTTGACGCCTGCCGAGAATATCTGCCGGAAATGCACGAAGACGCCTTTGATGATCCGCGTCTGCAACTGGTGATCGGCGATGCGTTAGAATTTCTCGATACGAACGATGAGCCTTGGGATGTGGTGATTTCTGATCTGTCTGACCCCATCGAAGAAGGGCCATCTTTCAAGCTGTTCACCAAAGAATATTTTGAAAAAATTCGCAACTGTCTGGCGCCGGATGGTTTTCTCGTCATTCAAGCAGGCCCCGTTTCGCCGGGAAGTATGAAGCTTCATGTTCGCCTGGTTCATACCGTTAACGCGGTTTTTCCTCATGTTGTTCCCTACAGTAGCTATATTTCCACCTATGGGGCGCCTTGGGGGTTTGCGGTGGCGTCTGGCAAACCCATTAATACTCGCCCTGATCCCCAGGAAGTGGATCAACTGATCGCTGAGAAAACGACAGGTGGGTTACGGATGTTTGACGGGGTGGCGCTTCTGGGGATGATGCAGGTTCCTTTGCATATCCGCAAAGCGATCGCAGAGGAAACTCAAGTTTACACCCTCGCTGAACCGCCGAAGTTCTTTGGCAAGGGAAGCGCTCAACAATAAAACCGATAACTCCCCTTTTGATCTCTCCCTAACCCTCTCCACCTCACCGCAACGCCCTCTCTATCCCCCCTGCCCCCCTTTGAAAGGGGGGTTAGGAGAGGGAAAAGGTGTCCCCGACGGGACTATTTATTAATCGAGAGGGGCTGGGGGAGAGGTTCTAAGCAAATGTTTACCGACGAGCGAAACAGCCCTGGGGTTGGGTGAGAGTTGGGCGGGTTTATCAAGGTTAATTGTAATAGACATAGATTTTGACAGAACCCGCCCCTACAACGCAATTTATTGATCTTCTTCTCCCCTCACCAGTTTTTTCTGTAGGGGCGGGTTCCGCAATTATTTGTGTCTCTAACCAATAACCTCAATAAACCCGCCCTTCTTCTTCCCTCAACGCAACCCCTTCAACACCTCATCAGTAAACGGATTTTCACCCTTTTTCAGAGACTCTATCCAACCTTTTCGCTGTGCTTTATTCTCCTCATCACTCGTCCATTCAACGAACGTTTCAAAATCCTGAATCGCCCCCTCAAAATCACCCGTTAACGCCCTGGCAACACCCCGACTATTGATATAATCTTCATTTTTAGGCTTGAGTTGAACGGCATTTTCACAAGCAAACATCACCTTCGACCCTTGCTTATTCAGGCTACCATTCCAACACAGTGTATACCAAGACCTAGCAGAAATTTTTAAATCTGCATCTAATTTTTGAGCCTTTTCAAACTGAGCTAATGCTTCATCTATTTTACCATTTCTTGCTAAATTACTTCCTTCCGAAATCGAAGCAATAGCATTGGCTTTATTCTCCGGGTCAAACGTTAAACTGGGGTCAAATTCTAACGCCGTTTGAAATGCTAAAATCGCTTTATCAACTTTATCATTCCTGGCTAACGACTCTCCACTTCTCACTAAACTCGCTGCGGCTAACTTTAAACTGAAGTTCGAGTCAAGTTTAACGGCCTGTTTAAACCGATCAACTGCTTCATCAATATTACCCCGTCTTGCCGACTGTTCACCCTGCAAAAACCAAGCCGTTGCCGAAGCTTCTACCCCACAAAGACGCCGTTCCTCCTCGGTGACATTGGGGTTATTTTTCAGGTAGTCACTCACCACTGTACAACCTTCTGCGATCAGGTCATCCAGATCAACCGTCCACAGTTTCACGGTGTTGTCATAACTCGCAGTTGCAATCATATCCCCATTGGGGCTGAATGCCACACCGATGACAGAACTCTCATGCCCCTGCAAAGTCTTCACCAAAGTGCCATCGGGCTTCCACAGTTTCACGGTATTGTCCGCACTCGCAGAGGCAATCAATTCCCCATTCGGGCTAAATGCCACAGCGCTGACCCCATCCTCATGCCCCTCCAAAGTCTTCACCAAAGTGCCATCGGGCTTCCACAGTTTCACCGTCTTGTCAACACTTGCAGAGGCAATCAATTCCCCATTCGGGCTAAATGCCACACCCAAGACAAAATACTCATGCCCCTGCAAAGTCCTCACCAAAGTGCCATCGGGCTTCCACAGTTTCACCGTCTTGTCTAAACTCGCAGAAGCAATCATATCCCCATTCGGGCTGAATGCCACAGCGATGACAGTATTCTCATGCCCCTCTAAAGTCTTAACTAAAGTGCCATCGGGCTTCCACAGTTTCACCGTCTTGTCAACACTCGCAGAGGCAATCATATCCCCATTCGGGCTGAATGCCACACCGTAGACCCAATGCTCATGCCCCTCCAAAGTCTTCACCAAGATGCCCTCGGGCTTCCACAGTTTCACGGTATTGTCCCCACTCCCAGAGGCAATCATATCCCCATTCGGGCTAAATGCCACAGCGTAGACAACATTCTTATGCCCTGTGAGCGTCTTCACCAAGATGCCATCGGGCTTCCACAGTTTCACGGTATTGTCCCAACTCGCAGAGGCAATCATATCCCCCTTCGGGCTGAATGCCACACCGATGACAGCATCCTCATGCCCCTCGAAACTCTTCACCAAAGTGCCATCTAGCTCCCACAGTTTCACGGTATTGTCCCCACTCGCAGAGGCAATCAATTCCCCATTCGGGCTAAATGCCACAGCGCTGACAACATTCTCATGCCCCTGCAAAGTCGCGACTTCAGTCCCATCTAGCTTCCACAGTTTCACCGTGTCCCCACTCGCAGAAGCAATCAATTCCCCGTTGGGGCTAAATGCCACACCGTAGACCCAATTCTCATGCCCTGATAGCGTCTTCACCAAAGTGCCATCGGGCTTCCACAGTTTCACGGTATTGTCCCCACTCGCAGAGGCTATCATATCCCCCTTCGGGCTAAATGCCACACCCCAGACAACATCCTCATGCCCCTGCAAAGTCTTAACTAAAGTGCCATCGGGCTTCCACAGTTTCACGGTATTGTCCCAACTCGCAGAGGCAATCATTTCCCCATTCGGGCTAAATGCCACACCCAAGACAGAATTCTCATGCCCCTCCAATGTCTTCACCAAAGTGCCATCGGGCTTCCACAGTTTCACCGTGTTGTCATAACCGGCAGTTGCAATCAATTCCCCTTTCGGGCTAAATGCCACAGCGCTGACAAAACTCTGATGCCCCTGCAATGTCTTCACCAAAGTGCCATCAGGCTTCCACAACTTCACCGTCTTGTCAAAACTCGCAGAGGCAATCATTTCCCCATTCGGGCTGAATGCCACACCCCAGACTTCATCCTCATGCCCATTGATGCTATTCTGCTCTTGGGGTTGATCAAGGACTTTGTGAAGGACATTCATCACCGTCCCCTCTGTATTCACTTTTGACCAGAGAGAAGGTGGGAATTTTTTCAAGTCTTGGCTTGCTTCCAGTGCTTCTACAATTGATTTGAGTCCTTGCTTAGAGGAGAGTAATTCCTTTGCATTCGCACTGATGAGACGGATTTCTGTTAAGTTGAGATTGTCATCGGCTTGTTTGAGATAAAGAGCCGCTATCGCTGAAGATAAACCCAATATTCCTATCGAAATCAAAGCCGAAATAATAGTGGCGCGTTTTTTGGCTTTCGTTAAAACATCATTAGCTTGTTTTAAAATCTCATTGGCTTGTTTTTCTGCGGCTAATGTTGCCTGAATTTCTCGTTTATCCAGTTGTTCACTGGCTGCCAAATACTGATAATCTTGGTCACTCAAACTTTTTCCCGTTGCCCAGGTTTTCGCCTCGGTTAACGCTTCCCCTTTCAACAACCGGGACTCATCGGTTCGACCGGATTTTTCCCAAGCGTTAATGGCTTCGGCGTAGGGTCGTAATTTTGCCAGTTGTTCTTCGACCCAATTGGGGTTAAAAACTGCTTGATAAACTGAGTTATATACTCGCAATTTCCCCCCGGTTTGCACGACTAAACCCGTCAGTCGCAATATCATTTGTTCCGGGCTATTATCGGCGGGAATTTCTTTGTTTTGTAGGATTTGTTGATAGAGTCCTAATAAACGTCCGGTGCGTTTTTCTTCCGCTTTCAACAGGCGATCGCGTAGCGTTCTTAAATGTTCGGGATTGTCTTGATATTCCCACTGATTAATAATTTTTTCCCGCACCAATTCCGCCACCCAGTCAGCCTCATTTCCCGGTTTGATTTCCGCCGAATTTTCCCGAATCAATTTACAAACTTTCTGCGTTAAAAAGGGTTGTCCGTTCGTCCAATACAGCACCGCTTCTAACACCGCTTGGGGATTTTCAGTTAATGAAATAAACCCATTTTTGAGCGGTTCTGCTTCGTTTATTTGAAAGCCATTGAGTTCAATTGCGTGACCAATATTAAAAGGGGTTCGTCGTTGGTCTTGTATTAAATCTGCCGGAGTTGTTACGCCTAATAACGCAAAGGTTAAACGTTGATAAATGGGTTCATCTGCGCGTTTGTTGTAGCAGTCTCGAATAACCGCAAAAAAGTCATCAATATTAAAAGGTAAGCTGAGAATACTATCAATTTCATCAATAAAAATAACAATATTTTGAGAAACAAGTGGTAAGAGTTTATCGCTAAAAAATTTACTAAATCTGCGAATAATAGACAGAGAGTTGAGACTTTCCCACCATTCCTCTAAATCAAATATTTCGTAGAGGTCTAAATTATCTATTATCGCATCAATCACGCTCAAATACCACTGTTCCGGCGTAATATCAAACGTTCCTATTCCGGTAATATCTATTGCCACACAAGCAACATCTTCGCTTTGGAGTCGTTGCATTGTCCGCACTCTCAAGCTAGATTTTCCCATCTGACGACAGTTAAAAACGTAGCAAAAATCACCTGCTTTTAGTTTATTATAAAAGATGTCATCGGCTTGTCTTTTTACATAAGTCGGGGCATCTGGGGGTAGACTTCCTCCCACTTGATAGCTAAAATTCGACTCAGATGAATGAATCATTATATTAGTCCGGTTGATTAACAATTTTACCATATTCGATGAATTAATACTCTTAAAAAAAGTTTTAAGAAAACTTCTGACTTCTGATTCTCCCTAGCCCCCCTTAATCCCTCCGCCTACGGCACCTCCCTTAAAAAGGGAGGCGGGGGGGAAAACAGGGGCAAGATTGAAGTTTAAGTCCCCCTTTATAAGGGGGATTTAGGGGGATTCTTCCAAGGGGAATTTAGGGGGATTCTTCCAAGGGGAATTTAGGGAAATTAAGTCCCCCTTTTTAAGGGGGATTTAGGGGGATTCTTCCAAGGGGAATTTAGGGAAATTAAGTCCCCCTTTCCAATGGGGATTTAGGGGGATTCTTCCAAGGGGAATTTAGGGAAATTAAGTCCCCCTTTCCAAGGGGGATTTAGGGGGATATCTCCGGGGAATTTAGGGAAATTAAGTCCCCCTTTCCAATGGGGATTTAGGGGGATATCTCCGGGGAATTTAGGGAAATTAAGTCCCCCTTTCCAAGGGGGATTTAGGGGGATTCTTCCAAGGGGGATTTAGGGGGATTCTTCCAAGGGGGATTTAGGGGGATTCTTCATTCTGATTAACTGGGAATCGTAATATATTGACCCGGTTCCAAATTTTCCGGTAAAATATTACCATTAGCCGCAGCAATTTTAGTCCATAAATTTCGATCCCCATAAAATTGTTCAGCGATTTTAAATAAAGTGTCACCTGCTTTGATTGTTTTGATAACATAAGTTCGAGACATGAGTTTTCCTTCCTGTGGTCATTGAGGTAGAGGTTGTGTCACTTAAATGAGCGACACTAATATCAACATCACCATTTTTTAGAGATGTTCCCTTCAGGATATTCCGACTTACTGCACCTAAGCAAATCAAGAATTTAAAGGCTGAATGCTTCTTCAGTATTGGGTTTAAGCAGTGGGGGAAATGATTTAACTTCGGGGATTCCCCGAACTTTATAAAGTCGCTTTGCTTAAAAATTCTCGCGCTTCGATTCGACTTGTCTAATATTAACATTCGGGTGGGTATCAGCCAATAATTTGTGTGAAATATCTTTGATAAAATCCTTAAATACTACTTGCTACAAATGATTGATAATATTACCGTAGGGGCGGGTTCTGTACAAATGTATGTTTCCCGCAAGTAACCTATATAAACCCGCCCCCTATTGCTGTTTGTATTTCATCTGTAGGGGCGGGTTGGGAGGTAATATTATTCCTAAAAGCGATCGCTAAAATTGAGTAATGTGCAGAAGTTCGCGAGATTCTTGCTTCACTAAACCATCAATCGCTGCATTTTGCAATTGAATAAACGCCTCAAAGTCTTCTCGACCATATTTAGTCGTTTGTAGAAGATTTCTTAACTGCTTTTCAGCATCTAGCGTTAAATAACCTGTCTCTAAGGTTTTTTGGACTAACTCGTGTATTACACCCATCCCCAAGTGTCTCCTGTATCGGAAGCTTTTCAGATCTACTGAATACAGCTTCTATTCTAGCCTAAGCTGCAAAAAAATTTATAATCTCTGGTATATTTTGCCCGAAAATTTATAATCCGAATTCAAGGAGTTTAGAATTCAGATGTTTTTAATTTTATTCAAAAAAAGATTACGGTTTTTTCCAAATTTTTACCTGACCATCCCAACCGCCACTAATGATTGTTTGTCCATCGGGACTGATATCAACCGCGTTGACATAGCTAGAATGTCCGGTTAAATTCCCTTGTAATTGACCTGTTTCTAGATTCCAAAGTTTAACGGTTTTATCCCAACTTCCACTCACTAACGTGCGATTATCGGCACTAATCGCCACTGACCAAACCCCATCGGTATGACCACTCATTCGACGAATGGGTTGTGCAGTTTGCAGGTTCCACAGTCCAATGGTAGCATCGGCACTCCCACTCGCTAAAATTTGACCATCAGGACTAATCGCTAAGGATAAAACGGGGAGAGAATGACCTTGTAACGTCTGAATTAATTCTCCGGTTTCCAGATTCCAAATTTTAATAGTATTGTCTTTACTGCCACTGACTAATCGTTTACCATCAGGACTAATCGCTATGCTACTGACAAGCTGAGTATGTCCGATTAAAGTCTTTAATAATTCCCCTGTTTGGATATCCCAAATCATCACTGTATTGTCCCAACTTCCACTCGCAAGTTTACGACCATCAGGACTAATTTCTACAGATAAAACTGCGTTTGAATGTTCGCTTAAGGTGTGTAATAAGGGGGAAGTATCGGTGTTTAAAGCCACCATTAGATCCCAGAGTTTAACCGTTCCATCATCACTAGCCGTTGCTAAAATTTGACCGTTTGAACTGACAGCGATCGCATTAATTGAGCTACTATGACCTTTCCAGGTTTTCTTCAGTCCACCTGTGGCTAAATTCCACACTGAAATACTGCCATTACTATTGCCACTAATCGCATAAGGAGCTACAATTTCTACAGATAGAATCTCGCCTGAACTTTCCTCTAAACTGGTCGCTAAAGCATAGGTTTGATTGGCATTAGAAATACTGCGATTAGCCGGAGTTGGAGCGGGTAAATTCGCGGTAGGTTGAGGCGGCGACGAAGGCGGTTCAGCAGCAAGACGTTCAGGAACAGTCGGTAAACTGGTGGCTTTTCGCCATGCTAAAAATCGGTTAATTTCGATTCCGGCTGAGACAATTTGATCGGGATTAACACCTAACTGAACAATCCCATTAATTCCGATGACATTTCCCGCCTCATTTAATACAGGGCCGCCACTCATGCCACTTCTGACTAAATTGTTATAAACTAACGTGTATCCTTGACGGGGTTCCTGTCGATATTCTAGGATGCCTTCTGTACTCAAAAATAATCGATGTCCCAGGGTACTCGCTGAACGAGGCCAACCCGCGACATAAACTACACTACCCTCTTTAACAGTGTTCGCATCGGTGAATTTTGCCAGGGGATAACGTTGGGAACTATTAAAGGGAACAACAGCTAAATCGAGTTCGGGAATTTGACGAATCAGACTATAATAAACCGAGTGACGTTCACCATCAGGAGTGATGACTTCATAATCCCCAACTTGGCTAACGACGTGCCAATTCGTGAGAATATAATAAGTATTTCCTTGCTTTTCAACAATTACTCCTGACCCCCCTTTCGGCCCTTCAATTCTCACCGTAATTTCACTGGCAATTTGATTAATATCTGTCGGAGTTAATGCCAACTGTTGAGGAACATTAGCTAAGACTGAAAATCGCTCAATAGGTTCTTGACTCCAGACGGGAATGGTGAGAACGAGAGTTAAACTGAGTGTGATTGGACTCAATTTGTGGGATAATATTTTTAGGAGAGTTTGGCTTCTCATCTCGATATCAACTGATTCAAAACAATTGTTTTTATAGAGGAAGCAATCCTCATCATATCTTCAGATTTTGAGGCTGGCTTCTGATAAAATTGCACCCTGAAGCTCTGTTTGACTCAAATCTACATGGCTGAGATTTGCCCCTTCTAAATTAGCTTTGTACAGATTCGCTCCTCTCAGGTTAGCATAACTCAAGTCTACTCCTTCTAAGTTGGCTTGCATCAAGTTAGCTCCCCTAAAATTTGCCCCTCTGGCATCAGCCCGGAAAAGATTAGCTTTGCTGAGGTTGCTAAAGCGAAAATCAGCCCGAATTAAGTTGGCTTCGATTAGATTTGCCTGAAATAGATAAGCCCCGTTTAAATGAGCATTCATTAAATTCGCCTTGTACAATTCAGTTTGATAAAGATAGGCGGAAATTAACTCAGCTTGCTGGAGGTTGGCGCTATTAAGATTAGCATCGCAAAGGGTGGCTTGATGCAAACAAACGCCTGTTAAATTGGCTCGTCTTAATTGAGCGTCACTCAAGTCTACTTGTTTGAGATTGGCATGGCTCAGGTTGCTACTAATCAAGTTTCCCTGACTCAAATCGGCTTTGTATAAATTGCTGTGAGTGAGATTCGCGCTAATTAAATTGGCTTCACTGAGATTGACTTCTATCAGGTTAGCATAACTGAGGTCTGTAGCCGCTAAATCCGCAGCTCGTAAGTTAGCATTTTGCAGTTGGGCTTGATGCAAATTAGCACGGCTGAGATGAGTTTGACACAGAGAAGCACCTTGGAGTTGGGTTTGAGAAAGATTGGCAGCTTCCAGGTGAGCGCCTTTCAAATCTAAGCCTTGTAAATCGACTCCTCTGAGGTTGGCTTCGTTCAAGTCGGGTTCGATTTCGGGGTAACGGGTTCTCCAAGTTGTCCAGGTGGTTATACCCCGTTTGAGTAGGGAGAGATGTTCGACATTAACCATACATAAAAAAGATTAACATTGACTCGAAATTGATCCGTATTTAAAAGGGTTTATTCAAAGAGTTTATTCATCCGTTTTCAGGTTAACACGCTCACGGCCGGAAATCTTTTCTAAGGCACTTAAAGCGGCTTTAGAACCTGCGAGGATATCTTGTTCTTCACCGCCGAGATAGAGTCGTCCAAAACTCCCGACGGCTTGAACTTGTAGGATATTAATTAAAGCAGCTTTTTCGGCTTCGTTGGCGGCTAGAGCGGCATAGGCGGCGGGTTCAACTTCGAGAACGTACAAAGTTTGACCCGAAAGCAATAGCTGTCCGCGACGATTTCGGTTGATTAATTGGGCTTGATGGGGATCGATATTACGAATAATTTGACTGGAGATTACTCGCGGTTTGAGGCGATCGCTTTCTTGGACACCTAAAGCCTCTAAAATAGCTCTACCTGCGGTAACAGTATCACCCTGACGATTTGAATGAATTTCTAATAGTCCATAGAGGCGTTCAACGAATAAAACACCTGGACGAACGGAGGTTGATTTGAGTGCGACATCGGTAATTCGGTTAATTTCAATTCCCGGTGAAATTTCAATCCATAAAGAAGCATCGCCTGGTAGGGGCAAAAATCCAAGTGCCACTGTTCCGATATAGGCGGCGTGCTGAGATTGTAGGTTGTCTAGATAGACATAACTGCGTAATTCTACACCCAAGACTGAACTCTCCGTTGATGACGATAAGCCCATTATGCCAGACTCTAAAACCAGAATCTACACCCTGAATAATAAATCTTTTTTTTGGGTTCTACTCTGGCATAAGTTGGGCGTTTTTTTCAGGAAACAGACGCAAAAATTGCTCGAAAATCGCTATTCGATTTTGGGGATTAGTATTGTTGCATTAAGGTTTTTTCCTCTGGGGAGAGAGCCGCCTTTGTTTCTGCCAAATTAGCCGGCTGTTTAGCGGTTCGTTGGGCGATGAATTCAGCTAACTGGGCTTCGATTTCATCTCGAACGGCTTGACGATATTCTAGGAAATGTTCGTTATGGGCGCAAAGGGTGAGATAATGTTCCCAGACCCCGGGATTGTGTTTGAGAATGCCGAATAAATGATGCCAGAATTTCCAGCGAGTATGACGTTTAAAGCCTTGTCGCCAAAAGACAATGGCGATCGCTTTTAAATCGGCTAATTCGGGCTGTTTAAAGGGGGCTTTACAGGGAGAGGGAGCGAGTTTTAAGAAGCAGCGATAAACGCGATCTAGGTAACGTCCGGGTTCGTAGAGTGTCCAAAAAGTGGCAATAAATTCTTGAGCGAGTTCTTCGATAGGGCGAGTCGGAATAAAGTTGATTAATGTGGTTTGATTGATATCTTGTTTGGAGTCTATCAGTAAACGATTTTCGGTTTCTAAACGATTCCATAAGCCCGTATTGGGTAAGGCTTGTAACATCCCAAACATGGCAGTAGGAATGGCAGCATCTTCGACAAACTGAATAATCCGTGTACCTGCTCCTGTTTTCTCACCATCAAACCCGATAATAAATCCCGCCATTGGTCGCAATCCCACCCGCATAATTTTATCGATAGAATCGCTGAGAGAATTGCGAGTATTTTGGAATTTTTTAGTGAGTTTTAGGCTGTCTTCGTCGGGGGTTTCAATGCCCAGAAAAACCGCATCAAAGTTACATTTGACCATCAAATCCATTAATTCGGGGTCTGCGGCTAAATCGATAGAGGCTTCGGTGTTAAAGCGAAAAGGATATTGATGTTCAGCTTGCCAAACTTGCAGATCTTTTAACAGGAGTTTAACGTTGCGTTTATTGCCGATAAAATTGTCGTCAACCATGAAGATTCCCCGACGCCAACCTAGTTCGTAGAGAACATCTAATTCTTTTAAAAGTTGGCTGGGTTTTTTGGTGCGAGGTTTACGACCGTAGAGGGTAATAATATCACAAAACTCGCATTGAAAAGGGCATCCTCGCGAAAATTGAACCGACATCGAATCATAAGCATTCAGTTGTAATAAATCATAGCGAGGAATAGGTGTGAAGGTAATATCGGGTTTTTCGGTTGTCCGAAAGACTCCCGAAGTTTCGCCCCGTTTTAATGCGTCTAAAAATAGAGTTAGGGTGATTTCTCCTTCGTCTAAAATCAGAAAATCTGCCCCAGCGTCTAGGGCATCTTGGGGAACAGATGTGGGATAAGGCCCACCAACTGCGACTAATTTACCGCGTTGTTTGGCGATTTTAACTTGATGAATTAAATCACTTTTTTGAACAATCATCGCTGAGATGATCACTAAATCAGCGCTTTCCCATTCAGATTCGGTGACTTCTCGAACATTGCGATCAACCAGCGTAAAATGCCAATCTTGCGGTAAAATTGCAGCGACGGTAATTAATCCCAGGGGCGGTAATAAAACCTTGCGATTGACTAATTCCAGAATTTTGTCATAAGACCAAAAGGTTTTTGGAAATACAGGATAAATTAATAAAACTTGCATTGAATTTGAAGCCTCCCACAATCCACACTGATTTGGACTGATGATATTTTAACGGATACCAATATTCTGGAATGAGCTAGAATTCCCAATGTAACGAACAAAAACAGGACAGAATGCGTTCCCTGTCCTGCTAAGGCTTGAGCATACTTTCAGCTTGTGCTTTATTGACTCACTGTGAAGTCTTTGCTGATCAAGGCGGGAAACAGACAGTTATGATTAATCATCATTGAACTGAAGCGTTTCATCGCCGGGAGTTTCAATCACTTTGAAAGGTCAGGAATGTTTAGCTGCTATCGAAAACTGACATAATACGCTACAAAACGTATTAATACTTCGTTCCTGCATCACCCCGGACTGTCGGCAGCACCCGGTCAGACAGGCTTAAACCGAATAGCCTCCGGCATCAATTCTAAATTCAGGCTCGCATTCAAATCACGGTCAATGCTTACACCGCAATTATTACAATTGAAAACTCGTTCTTTCAGTGCTATTTCTTGAACGTGACCGCAACTTGAACAGGTTTTAGTTGACGGATAGAATCTATAGCGCAAAAACTACGATTGAACCGTACCACGAGGATTTATACTCGACTTGGCGGCGAAAGTTCGGATTAAGTTATCTGTAGGACAGCATAAATCTAGGCTACTCGCAGTCAAGTTCATCCGTTAAATCCTTATTCTATCCGTTTTTGGTATTGCTCGAATGTCTTCGACTATTTCTGACTGTGGTGAAAGTTCTTTTTGGTTGAGAACAATCAACTCACAATTTCTAAGGTCGTATCTACGCTGTCGATCTGGGGGTTTTGAGGGGGCGCGATCATAGCCTTGTTTCCCCCTACACGCCTAATCCTAACATTTACCCCCAAATATTTAGCGGCTTGTCTTCGCGGCTTCAGGTACTTGGTCATCTAATTGTGGTTATTAACGCACCTAGAGTACCTTGTTGTACCTGAAACTGTCAATTAAGTCTTAGCTCTACTATAGGCTGTTGTGTACATCTTGAAAACCGGAAAAATATAAACCCCGTTTCGTTTTTCTCAGCCGCTCAATCAAAGATGATTACGGGAGTCTGCAACGGGGAAATCAGTTGAACTGACAAATGGGGTTGAAATCTGAATTTCAAAGATCAACAATCATTTTAGTAGCGATCTCGTCGGCGATTTCCTCCAAAAGAGTCTTTCTGTTCCCGAGGTCTTGCTTTATTCACCTTTAGGTTGCGGCCCATCCATTCAGCCCCGTCTAGGGCTTCGATAGCGGCATCTTCTTCAGAGTCTGATCCCATTTCCACAAAGGCAAAGCCCCGCGCCCGACCCGTTTCGCGGTCAGTAGGGATACTGACTCGCCCGACAGAGCCATATTCACGAAACACCGATTTTAATTCATCTTCTGTAACCTCATAAGCGAGATTACCGACATAAAGGGACATAGGGGATCTCCAAAGATACATTGGATTGAGAACATAGGGAGATTGGGGCGGGTCGGCTCTGTCTGATCAAACAGAACAATATTTTTTTACTGAAAGTAAAAATGATAACCCAAACCTAATCTCGAAGGCTATTGTAACACGGGGAGTTCGGAGATGGGTGATCGGCAATTTCCAAGTGAATGCGTTTGTACAAGCGAAATTTGAAGTCAAAGGGGTAGAAGAAATATTAAGATATCAGTTCAGTACCCCAATGGCTGTGCTGGTCTATGAGTTCAATTCAAAAACTGCCTCGCTGGTTTTATATTGGCCTAGCTTTTCCGCTTGTGTTTCTCAACGCTTGGTTTTTACTACTATTGTTTCAGTATTTACAGCCGATTCCGGGCATTGTGTTAACAGCAAGTTTGATTGCATTTTTGCTAGAATACCCGATTGTTTTTCTAGAGCAGCGAGGAGTACCGCGAGGTTTTGCGATTACGGGCGTAATGCTGCTGGCTCTTTTTTTGTTGGGAATTTTGGTGTTTGTTTTGAGTCCTTTGGTTCTGCAACAACTGATTGAATTTGTAAATCGTTTACCGGCTTGGATCGAAGAAGGACGAAAACAACTGGAGACTCTCGATGAAAAAACGATTCTTCAGTATTTACCAATGGATATTAGTGATTTGACGACTCAGATTACCAGTCAATTGTCTCGAGCGATTAAGTCTCTGAGTGCTGAAATTATTGACTTAACTCTGAACACGATTAATAGTGCTTTAAACCTGATTGTCACGGTTGTATTAACGTTTCTTTTGGTTCTAAATGGCGAGAAACTTTGGAATGGTATTTTAAGCTGGCTACCCTCGGAATGGAATAGTCAAATTCAGTTAACGGTTCAACAAACTTTTCGCGGCTACTATGCCGGGCAAGCCATTTTAGCGTTAATTTTTAGCATTGCGTTATCGGTGGCTTTCTTAATTCTCAAGATTCCCTTTTGGTTGCTGTTTGGGTTTGGGATTGGCTTGTCGAGTTTGATTCCTTTTGGGGGAACTTTTACTTTGATAGTGATTAGTACATTACTCGCACTGCATAATGTGTTTCTGGGCGTTAAAGTCTTAATCACCGCCTTGATTATCGGTCAGATTAATGAGAATGTTGTCGCCCCTAGATTAATTGGTGGCATTACAGGGCTTAATCCGGCTTTGGTGATTGTTTCTCTATTAGCTGGGGTGAAAATTGCTGGAGTATTGGGTTTACTTTTAGCTGTACCAACAGCGAGCATCATTAAGAAAACCGCCGATAATTTCCGCAGTTCAGGTGAGATTGAAAAGTCTCATTCTGTTTAACACTTTGAAGGATTTTATCAAGAGATTTATGAAGGATGGGAGTAACGGTTTAAGAGATCAATTCAAGACTCTTTAGGTGACTCAGATTTTTTGATAAAATCACTCCTCACCCCTTCACATAGAAATCTCTATCCAATGGCAATCTGAGTGCAGGATGACTACTTAAATAGTTGAGATTATCACCCGCAAAATCCGGCAAAAAGCGCGGTTTATAGATGTTTTGACGAGAAATTTTATCGGCATCGGGAAATTCACGAGGGTTTGAGAACATTTTTTGAGCAATTTTCTCCTCTAAATTAACGGGTGAACTGCTGTGAGAAGGAGTTGTATCAATCTCTTTTACCGTCGATGAATTTTTCTCATACTGCTGAGAATGACAAGTCAGAAAAGAGACAATGGATGATAAAATATTCATACCTAATCTCCGGTTTGACAGACGGGATGATCAAGGCGGAGAGTTATTGAGGAAAGTCAAACGTTTCTCCTAGCGTCTCAATAGGAATTCGCCCAGCCAGCTTATGCGGTCATTTGTAGGCAGCTATTCTCAACCGGTTCACCTTTCTAAAAGCCTGACTCAGAGGAAAGAGGGTCAGAAGTGTTTCCAAACTGCATGAGTTCAAAATCCCGACATCTATAGATAAAATATAGCCCAAACCGATAATAGGAGGTCACTTGAGGAAATCTATTTAACTCGGTTTCTATTCCCGTTGTTTTAGGAAAAACAAATCATGCGTGATTTTCGAGGTCGTGGTATGACAACAGTTTATCCAGACCCAAACCGCCCAACATCTACCTCCATAAGTTTATTTAATGAGAATTCAGTGTTTATGGGTGTCTTGTCGAGATATTGGAAGATATGCCGAATTCATCCAGCGAGTGAAAAGGCCGGATACAAAAATGAGGAGATTAAATTAGCACAAGAATTTATTCAAGAACATCGGCTAAAATTAGAATATTCATCCTTATCTAAAGAGTCCTTTGAAGCCCTGCTTTTGAGTGATTTTAAAACTGAAAATCCTCAGATAGAGATTCAAACTCGTGCTTTAGCTGGTCTTTGTTTACGTTGTGCTGTTTCTGAACCGATTTTAAGAGCTTGTCAAAGAATTGAGAATTTATTTGGATGCGGAAAAAGTTTTACTTACCGAGATTTATTGCCCTTTGTTTTGAATGATGACGGTCAGAGTCTGATTGTGCTTGATCAAGATGGAAAAACTCAACTGATTCTCAAAGAAGATCGCAGTCTTGGCCTGAACACTTATCCGATTTTTTCAGTTGAAATATTACAAAGTTTTCAAGTCAATCACCCGACTCGTATGAGTTTGAAAAACTGGGTCTATTGGAAAACAAAACAACATCCCGAAATTAAAAATTTTTTATCCGATTATGGATTTAAAAAACTTAGTGATTGGGCGTTGTTAAACCGAACGAGATCCAGACAACTTGAACAGCTTTCAACTCGCGATCGCTTGTTAGTAGAAGCGTTTCATGCAGTTTATCGTCGCGATCGCCGCCAACAACCAAAAGGAACTAAAAAATGTCCTGATCCAGATTTTGAGCAACTGCAAGAAATGTTAAGTCAACTCAAAGAAAACCAAGTCATTATTGGCAGTGAAGCTCAATTACTCAAAGACCTCAAACAAGTTGTAAAGCAACTTAGACAATATGAAATTTGGAGTACAAGACAACCGCTAGAAGTCTATAATAGTGAAAAGGAACAATATGAAATTCGCACCGATATTCAGCAGGAATATGAACCGCAAGTCGAAATTGACCAGCAAGAAATTGTTGAATTTTTACATCAGCAACTCCGAGCCGTTTTAAGCGAAACGATTCAGCAAGAAGTTGAGAAAAAGATTCAACAACTTAATAAAAGCCGAAGATATGCGGATAAAGCTTCTCAATTTCTCCCCGGTTTGCGCCTTTACTACATTCAAGGAATGTCACTGAAAGAAATTGCTCCTCTGTTGGGAATGAGCAGTTGGGATCAAGCCAGACGAATTTTAAATCCGGGTGAACTTTTAAGTAAAGTCAGAACTGTGACGATTCAAAATATTCTGGAAAAAGTATTGACAAAAGCTCACAAAATGGGTTTAACGTCAATTCCCCCAAAACCGGATTATTTAAACACAGTGATGCAAGCCATTGAAGCTTTTACCGATCAAGAAGTTTTTCGGACTGCGGTTGAAGAAATGCGAACCGGAAAGAACCGTTCTTTTAAGAGCATTTATGCTCAATATCTACGTGATTATCTGAGTCAAATTGTTTAGTTTATCGGAGTTTGCTATGTTCGGACAACAAAACGTCACAGAAGATTTAAGATTAACTTTACCGGAAGTAATCAATCTTGAATTTGAAGATTTTGAACAGGCGACGACTTTAAGTCATCTCGTCACCACAGAAGAAAAGCAATGGCAAACTTACTTAAATGCTTTAGCATTGTTGGGTTTAGAGCGCTGGTTTACTGAACGCTTGTCCTCAAAAACGGTTCGTCAAAATCTCGATTCCAGCATCGAAGAAATTGCTGATTTTCAGTTAGGAGAATTCAAAATTGGTATTATTTCTGTTGAACAGGTCTTAGATGAAATTGTTTCTTTCCCCAGAGATATTTTTATGCAGCCGGAATTATTAGCTGACTTTTATGTTGTTGCTGAAGTCATGGAAGAACAGGAAGAAATGATTTTTAGAGGCTCTATCTCTCAACAAAAGCTCTTGAATATTATTCGTGATCGTCATTCTTTTTGTCCCTCATATCAAGATTATTTTATCTCTCTAGATCAATTTGATATTGAACCGAATCATCTGTTGTTCTACTGTCATTTTTTGCAGCCTGAACTGAGAACTGAACCCAGAGAGGTTGTACCGCCAATAGCCGCTCGTCCTCTTGAAAATATTCAAAATAACTGTGCAAAAATTTATCAGTGGTTTCAGGGGGTGTTTGAGTCTACTTGGCAACCGCTCGAAGCCTTAGTTTCTCCCGAACTTAGTTTAGCGTTTAATACTCGCTGTGTCTCCGAAGAAATTCAGCGTGGAAAACTGATTAACTTGGGGATGAAACTCAATAACCGTCGATTTATCATGTTAGTCACCGTCACGCCAGAACCCGATGAAAAACGACGAGTTTTAGTTCAACTTCACCCGACGGGAAATGATCAATATTTGCCTCCTTCCGTGCAATTGACTTTAAAATCGAAAACGGGTAAAATATATCAAGACGTGACATCCCGCAGCTTAGATAACTATATCCAACTTAATCCCTTTAAAGGCAAATCTGGAAAACAATTTATCATAGAGGTCAGTTGGAATGATACCGGAATTACAGAAGAGTTTGAACTCTGAACTGAGCCGAGTTGTCGTGCTGGGGTTGGGAATGGGCAACTTACAAACAGGTTTTCCCCGTGTTTGTGTACAGATTCGCAATCAAGCCTCTTCAGTTTTAGCGCAATTTGTCGCCAGTTTACCGCCCGAACCCGCTTTAATCGAACTTTATCAAAGCTGGAAATTAGTCTATCAAAGCTTGTGTCAACGTCATCCTTTACTGTCGCTAGAGGAGGACGATGAACTTGAGATCGAATTGGGGGGCGTTACTAATGTTTCTCAAGTCAGTTTTAAAGAGTTAAGTCTTCAATTTCACAATCAACTCAATCATTGGTTAACGTCAGAATCTTTTTTACAACTCGAACAACAGTTACGTTCTCATCTTGACGCCAGCCAAGAAATTCGAGTCATTCTCGAAACTCCAGACGAAATCTTGCGACGCCTTCCTTGGCAAAATTGGCAATTTTTTCAAGATTATCCCCTCGCGGAACTCGCCCTCAGTCAACCGGAATATCATATCCCTCAATCTTCTCAACTCAAACCTACAAAAACGGCTGTTAGAATTCTCGCAGTTTTTGGCAATAGTCGAGGCATTGATTTAACAACTGAGCGAAAAATGCTGCAAAATTTAACCGATGCAGAACCGCAGTTTTTAATCAATCCCACTCGTCAACAATTTGAAACTCATCTCGGAGATAGTCGCGGTTGGGATATTCTCTTTTTTGCGGGTCATAGTCAAACCCAAAGCCAAACCGGACGCATTTATTTAAATGACCATCCCACCGACAATAGCCTCACCTTAGAAGAACTCTCAACCGATTTAAAGCTGGCAATTTTTAACGGATTAAAACTAGCTATTTTCAACTCTTGCGACGGTTTAGGACTCGCCAAAGCCCTAGAACATTTGCATATTCCGACGGTCATTGTCATGCGCGAACCCGTCCCCAATTATGTCGCCCAGGAATTTTTAAAACACTTTTTAGAGACCTTTGCGGTTCAACGACTCTCTTTTTATCGCTCTGTTCAACAAGCCCGTTTTCAACTGCAAACCCTCGAAGATGAATTTCCCGGCGCTTCGGGACTACCGATTATTTGTCAAAATCCTTCCGTAGAAGCCCCGACTTGGTTACAACTCGGCGGAACTCCTCCCTGTCCCTATCGAGGTTTATTTGCTTTTAATGAAGAAGATGCTCACTTATTTTTTGGGCGAGAAACCTTTACCCAAACTTTAGTAAAAGCCGTTAATAGCCATTCCTTAATAGCCGTTGTCGGTGCCAGTGGAAGCGGAAAATCGAGTGTGGTTTTTGCGGGATTAGTGCCTCAATTGCGCCAAGATTTAACGCAACAATGGCAAATTATTTCGATTCGTCCGGGTCAAAATCCCATCGAAACTTTAGCCGCCGCCCTAATTCGTTCAATTCACTGGCAACCTGCCAACGATAGCGCCCAGGAAGAACCCTATCATCATCGTTTACTCGAACTCGAACTCGCCGTTGAACTCAAACAAGATAAACAAGCTTTAGCCGAAATTCTCTATCGCTATCTTCAGAACTTTTTACATCGGCGTGTTGCCTTAATTATCGATCAATTTGAAGAACTTTATACCCAAACCTCTGAAGAAGAACGGCAAACGTTTTTAGAGGGATTATTAATTGCAATTAATCTAGTTCCTCGCTTGTCATTAATTCTAACGTTACGAGCCGATTTTTATGGTTATGCCTTATCTTATCGACCCTTAAGTGATGCTTTACAAGGCTCAGTTTATAACCTCGGCCCGATGAGTCGTGAAGAATTGCAAAGCGTTATCGAACAGCCTGCCGCCAAAATGCAGGTTCAATTAGAACAGGGACTTACGGATACTTTAATTGCTGCAACATGGGAACAACCAGGACGTTTACCCTTGTTAGAATTTGCCCTGACACAACTTTGGTCAAAACAACAAAAAGGCTGGCTAACTCATCAAGCCTATGAACAAATTGGTGGTGTAGAAACTGCGCTTGCAAAACACGCCGAAGGAGTCTATAATCAACTCAGTTTACATGATAAATCAAGAACACAACGAGTCTTTTTGCAACTTGTTCAACCGGGAGAAGAAACCGATTGTCGTAGACTAGCAACTCGTGATGAAGTTCATCCAGAAAATTGGGATATTGTCACCCATCTGGCTTCGGTGCGTTTAGTCGTGACCAACCGCAACAATATTACAGGCGAAGAAACTGTTGAAATTGTTCACGAAGCCTTAATTAGAAATTGGCAGAGTTTAGAACAGTGGATTAAATCCGATAGAGAATTTCGCAATTGGCAAGAACAGTTACGAACTTTATTTCATCAGTGGGAAAATAGCGATTCTGATGCGAGCGCTTTGTTACGGGGAAAACTGCTAGCCGATGCTGAATATTGGCAACAAAAACGGCCGAATGAATTAAGTTCAAGTGATCAATATTTTATCGAAAAAAGTATTACGCTACGTGATGCCGAACTTCAGCAGAAGAAACGACGCCGACAGCTTACAATTTCGGGACTGAGTGGCGGTTTAGTGTTGGCTGTGAGTCTCGCAACCGTTGCTGTCGGACAATGGCAAAATTCCCTCGTTAATGAAATCAAAGCGATTACTCAATCTTCCGAATCTCTGTTTGCCTCAGATAATCAGTTAGATGCGTTAGTTGAAGCCCTACAAGCCAAACAAAAATTACAACAATTAAGGTTACTAAATCCTACCCTAAAAACCCGGGTTGAACAAGTGCTTCATCGAGCCATTTATAATGTCGTAGAATCAAACCGTTTAGGCGGACATCAGGACTGGGTTTGGCAAGTTGCTATTAGCCCCGATGGTCAAACCATTGTTTCAGCCAGTTCCGATAAAACCCTGAAATTGTGGAATATTGATGGCAGTTTACGCACCACAATTAACGCTCATCATGCCGAAGTTTATGCGGTTGCTATTAGCCCAGATGGTCAAACGATTGCTTCAGCGAGTCGAGACAAAACGGTTAAATTGTGGAATATTGACGGCAGTTTACGCACCACAATTAACGCTCACGATGCCGAAGTTTATGCGGTTGCTTTTAGCCCCGATGGTCAAACGATTGCTTCGGCGAGTCGAGATAAAACGGTTAAACTCTGGAAATTTGATGGCAGTTTCATTAGCGTTTTAAAAGGTCATCAAGCCCCCGTTAGAGGCGTTGCTTTTAGCCCCGATGGTCAAACAATAGCGTCAGCAAGTGAAGACAAAACCCTGAAACTTTGGCAGATTGAAACCCTGAAAACTCCAACGTTACAAACTACTTTAACCGATCATAGTCGGGAAGTCTTTGGCGTCACCTTCAGCCCCGATGGTCAGACTATTGCTTCCGCGAGTTTGGATGGTACTGTTAAACTGTGGAACCGCAATAGCACCTTGCAAAAAACCCTCACCGGGCATAATAATCAAGTGTATGCTGTGGCATTTAGCCCCGATGGTCAAACAATAGCTTCCGTCAGTGCAGACAAAACCATTAAACTGTGGAACCGCAATGGCACCTTGCAAAAAACCCTGATTGGGCATGATAATGAAGTTTGGAAGGTGGCGTTTAGCCCCGATGGTCGAACCTTAGCTTCCGCGAGTGGAGACAAAACCGTTAGACTCTGGCAGCTTAACAATAGTCTCCTGACTCGACTGAGAGTTTCTGAAGACCAGGTTTGGGGGGTGGCGTTTAGTCGGGATGGTCAAACAATAGCTTCCGCCAGTCGCGACAAAACCGTTAAACTCTGGAACCGAGATGGAACTTTCCGAAGGACTTTGCAAGGTCATACTGCGGAGGTGACGGCGATGGCGTTCAGTCCCGATGGTCAGACCATCGCTTCGACGAGTTGGGATAGAACGATTAAACTGTGGAATGCAGACGGGACGTTACGCACAACCTTGACTGACCATCAAGATTTAGTTTACGCTGTAGCCTTCAGCCCCGATGGTCAAAAAATGGTTTCCGCGAGTTCCGATAAAACGGTGAAACTGTGGAAACTGCAACCCAACAGCCCACCTGTGGTTCTCAAAACCCTCAACGGCTTTGAAAGTGAGGTTTGGGATGTTGTTTTTAGTCCCGATGGTCAGAAGATAGCGGCAGCGAGTCGAGAGGGAACGGTGAAACTCTGGGATACTAACGGTGTGTTGTTAGGGACCTTAGAAGCTCATCAAGCCGGAGTGAAAGCTGTAGCCTTTAGTTTTGATGGTCAAATGTTGGCTTCCGCGAGTTCCGATCAAACGGTCAAATTGTGGAAGTTGCAGACCGATAAACCCCCAACTTTATTCAAGACGCTTAACGATCATAATGGGGAAGTTTCTAGCGTTGCCTTTAGTCCGAATGGTCAAACCATCGCTTCAGGGAGTCAAGATGGAACCGTTAAACTCTGGAGTAATAATGGGGATCTGCTCTCAACCCTTAACGCTCACGATGAAGGAGTTCGGGAAGTCGCGTTTAGTTGGGATGGTTTAACTCTCGCTTCTGCCAGTAATGATCAAACCGTTATTTTGTGGAATTTACCACAAGTTCTCGATCAAAGTCAACTGTTACGTCAAGGATGCGCTTGGGTGGAGAATTATCTTCAATATTATCCTCCAGTTCATCAAAGCGATCGCTCGATTTGTGATTCGATGGAAACGAAACCTTAAAAGGGTGTTGGGTGTTGGGCGTTGGGCGGGTTTATGTCACTTATTTGTGGGAAGACAGACATCTATTGACAACCCGCCCCTACAGAATGTGATCAGGGGTTGGGCGGGTTTATGTCACTTATTTGTGGGAAGACAGACATCTATTGACAACCCGCCCCTACATCACTCCAGGGCTGTTTCATTCTCAACCAGAAATTTTATGACCTAACCCCCCAACCCCCTTCCCTGGAAGGGAAGGAGGAGTAATTAATAGTTTTAGACATTTAATAATAAAAAAAAATACTCCCCTCTCGATTAATAAATAGTCCCGCCAGGGACACTTTTTCCCTCTCCTCGTAGGAGAGGGTTAGGGAGAGGTGGAGAGGGTTAGGGAGAGGTGGAGAGGGTTAGGGAGAGGTGGAGAGGGTTAGGGAGAGGTGGAGAGGGTTAGGGAGAGGTGGAGAGGGGTTGGGGGAGAGGTTCTAAGCAAATGTTTATCGACTTTGAAACAGCCCTGCTGCATCACTGTAAACTGTACTGAACCCGTTGCTTGTAACTCCAGAGGGTATTTTGTAACAGCATGGCGACGGTCATTGGCCCGACACCACCCGGAACGGGGCTAATATAATCCACTAAAGGTTCGACACCTGCAAAATCAACATCTCCAACAATCACTGAGCGCCCTTCATAGTCGGTAATCCGGTTAATTCCAACATCAACCACCACAGCGCCCGGTTTAACCATTTGAGGGGTAATTAGTTTAGGATAACCCGCCGCGACGACTAAAATCTCAGCATCACAGGTGAGTTTTGCTAAATCTCGCGTTTTAATATGAGCAATAGATACGGTACTTTCTGCTTCCAACAACATCAACGCCATTGGTTTTCCCACTAAAATACTCGCCCCAACCACCACCGCATCTTTACCTGCGACCTCTATGTTATATTCCCGTAATAACTGCATCACGCCTGCGGGTGTACAACTGCGAAGTCCTGCTTCTCCTCGTACCAGTCGCCCCATATTTGCCGGATGAAGCCCGTCTACATCCTTATCGGGGGAGATCTCGTATAATAGCGGAATCGCGTTCAGATGAGGCGGTAGGGGGAGCTGAAGCAATATTCCATCAACAGTTGGGTTGTTGTTTAAAGAATGTATGACCTCTGTTAACTCGGCTTGAGAGATATTTGCGGGAAAATGGGAACCAAATGATACAATTCCCACTTGTTCACAAGCCCGTTCTTTATTGCGAACATAAACCGCACTGGCTGGGTTTTCCCCCACCATCAACACCGCTAGCCCCGGCGGACGTCCAACTTTGACTTGCAGAGATTGAATTTCTTGCTGTAACTGGGTTCTAATTTTTTGAGCGAGCGCTTTACCATCTAATACGTTAGCCATAGGAATTTTGGGGCTTAAAAAGACATCATTCACTCATATTCACATAAGCCTGTTTTGTTGGCTATATTCGGAACAAAAGCAATATCACCCACCGTCAATCTTTGTAGATTGAGTTATGTATCATAACTCCTTGCTTAAATTTACAGGTGAGGTGGGAAAATTGCCAAACTTCCCAACTCACCTCTTTAGTTTTCCGAACCTCGATCAAGATGCCAGAATTTGCTGCTATTGTGAATCTGAGGCAAATTTCAAACGGTTCAACTGTTGCCTAAAATTTTACCGGATGTTTTCTGTTCCATGACTACTACAACCCAGCCGAAATTCGTTCAGGTGTCTCCCACTGTGATGTTATTATGTTTAACACCGTTGTTGTTTGGCTGCAATCAGTTGGCGACTTCAACGGCGAAACTCTCTCTCAATGTTACTCCCATTGAAAAGCTGGAGAAACGCAAAGCAGAGGCGAAGGTTTACATTAAAGGAACCGTAGAAAGTCATGCGCCCTTTGTCGGTGCGGCAGCCTATCAGCTTCAGGATAACACGGGTGAAGTTTGGGTATTCACGACTGAGCGTTTACCTGAGTTGGGACAGGAAATCCTCGTTCGCGGTAAAGTAAGTTATGAGAGTATTACCCTCAAAGAACTCCCTGAACAAGATATTGGTGGGGTTTATCTCAAAGAACTTGAACGAATTCAAGAACCTTCACCGGAAAACAGCGACAAAGAAACAAAGCCTTCTATTCCTCAGTCTGAACCAGTTGTTGAGGAAAAAGAATGACAAACTTACCCGTTCATGTGGCTTTGGCTATTCTTTACCGAGAAGGTAAGTTTTTGATGCAACTCCGAGATGATATTCCGGGTATTGTATATCCTGGCGTTTGGGGTTTATTTGGGGGTCATGTTGAACCCGGTGAAACCCCTGAAATAGCAGTCAAACGAGAATTAATCGAAGAAATCGGCTATGAAATCTCTGAAGTTTCAGCGTTTGGTTGGTACAGTGAAACAAACGTCATTCGTCATGTTTTTTACGCCCGTTTAACCGTTGATCTTGATCAATTAGTTCTCAATGAAGGCTGGGATATGGGATTAATCACTCCTGAACAAATTCGCTACAGTCAAGCCTACTCCCAAAAAGCCGGAATGGTGCGATCGCTTGGTCGTCCCCATCAACATATTTTACTCGATTTTCTCGAACAAAAACAAGAAATCCTCTAGGAATAGAACAGTGGCTTGAGTCAAAGTGAGTCACGTAGTTATAAGGGTTTAAAGTTAACTGTCCGCCCACTACGCAGCCAATGTTCTGTTTTTTTGGCGATCGCACTAGACTTCCGCTCAGAGAACGGTATAATAAGGTTGGCATTGCTCCGAAGTTCATAGCAGTTTGTGAGCGAGTCAATTCTAACTTCACTTTTCGAGCGAGGTTGAGAAAAAAACGTTCATCAATAATTGCTGATTCTCGTGAGTTGTTGCTGAGATTTGAGCAAGGAAACATCAATGTCAGAAGAAACAAAAGCGAACGAGACTGATCAAGCTGAATCTAAAAACGCTGCTGCCGCGAAAAAAGAAAAGCCGCCTGCTGTTGAGGATAAGCCTTTTGCTGAGTTTATCGAACAAGATTATCTTCCCGCTTTGAAAAAGGCTTTAGGTTCTCAAGGGGTTGAGGACTTAGACCTAAAGTTTGCCCAAGAAAAGCTTCCGGCTGGGTTAGGGAATTCTGAACAGTGTTGGCAAGTTATAGGTCAATGGCAAAGCGGTAAACGTCAATTTAATGTTTACTTTCCCAATGAAGATATTAAAGCTCAAAAAGTATTTTCCTGTGCTGCAAATGGCAAACCGAGTATAATCGAGCCGTTTTTGGGAGATGAGCGCAAAATTACACTTCCCTTGCTGGTTTTTGGTGTGGTTCAGCGACTCAATGCTCAAAAGTGGTTAAATCGTAATTAAGTCTTTCTATTTTCAACTGGATGTCTAAGTCAGTTTTTAGTAAAATGCTGGCTTATTTTTATGGATTGAGCTAATTGTTAAATTTTGTAAAAATTATTATAATTGATCAAAGAACAGACCGATTAACGACCCTATCTAAAATTATGGTTGAGAAAGTGCAGAAATCCGAACAGGAGTGGAAACAACAACTCACTCCCGAACAGTTCCAAGTCACCCGTAAACACGGAACCGAACGAGCCTTTACAGGCAAATATCACGATAATAAACAACCTGGAATTTACAAATGCGTTTGTTGTGGGACTGAGTTATTCACCTCAGATGCTAAATACGACTCAGGAACAGGTTGGCCAAGTTTTTGGAAACCCGTTACCGAAGCAAATGTTACTTGCAAAGACGATAATAGCCTGTTCATGCGACGTACAGAAGTATTATGTGCGAGTTGCGATGCTCATTTAGGTCATGTGTTTAATGATGGCCCCGCTCCCACAGGTCAACGCTATTGCATGAACTCCGCCGCCCTTGACTTTGTTCCCGCAGAGTCCTAACAAACTGCACTAATTGTTGATTTTTTGCTCAGGAGACTGACCACAAAGACACAAAGGCACAAAGATTAGATGGGGACAACCCTACCTCACGGGTTGCCCCTGATTATCGTTAACGCTTGGGTTTAGTATTAATACTAACCGGGCCATTAACCATTGTTTGGCAAGCCAGTCGATAAGTATCGGGTTTTTTCTTGAGGATGCGTTTTTCGGCGTCAGTAGGGGGTGAGAGATTTTCCATTCCTTCAACGACTTCTACAATACAAGTTCCACATTGACCAAAGCCCCCACAATTCATCATTTTTCCCATAAAGGTATAGAGATCAATTTGCTTTTCTAGGGCTTTAATCCTCAAGTTTGCGCCGTCTGCTGCAATAATTTCCTGATTTTCGTTGACAAATTTAATGTTAGCCATTCGAGATTCCTGAGTTCAATTTCTTTAAACTTATAAAAAAATGTTAACAAAATGAAGAATCATTCGTGATTCTGTGTTAAACATACAGAGTCAAAAAACCCTGATTTGAGATCAGCAACGACACCCGTTTACGGAGTGTCTTGCAGGTTGTTACCGGGAAGATTGCTTACCGCTCGGTGCAAACGAGACAAAGAACGGTTGTAACCAATAATCGCTTGCAGCAACTGGTTTTGAGCGCGAGTCAAGTCGGTTTCTTGGTTAATGACATCAAGCTGAGTTCCCACACCCGCCTGGAACCGCAACCGCGCCAAACGTAACGCTTCTGTTGCTTCTTCGACCCCTAAATTCGCCACCCCAATATTTTCAAAAGTCGCCTGCAAATCATAAAAGGCACTTTCTACTTCCAAGCGAATATCATTACGAAGTTCAGAATACCGTTCTTCTGCGATCGCAATATTAATCTCTTGCTGACGAGCATTCGCTTTCGCCAAACCCCCATCAAAGAAATTCCAGCGCATTTGTAACTGAATTGAATAACCATCGGCCCAACCTTGGTCTGCAAACGGATCACTGTTATCGGATAATATCCCTAAGACATTGTAGTTGGCGACTGTCGTTAAATTCGGTCGTTGTGCAGCACGGGCGTTAATTCGTCTTTGTTCAGCGAGATTGCGGTTAACCAATTCCTGTTCTAATTCCGCTCGGTTTTGGTAAGCCAGTACAATACTTTCGTCTAAAGTGAAATCCCAAGCCCCAGCCAGGGAGATGGCATCGGCGGCGATTAAGTTAACATTTTGACTGACATTCAAAATATTCGCCAGTTCTCGCCGTCGGGTTCTTTGGTTACTAATCGCATTGGTTAAATCCTGCTGAACTCGTGATAACGTGACTCGCGCCTGCAACACTTCAAATCGAGTTCCCACACCTGCTCGTTCTAAAGCTTCCGCATCTTCCAAACTTTTTTGGGAGTTGCGAACCGCAGCCCGTTGAATCTCGACTTCGGCATCAGCTTCTTGCAAATTATAATAGGCTTCGGTGACATCCAAACGCAATTGTTCAACACTGCGTTCAAACTCCAACCGCGCCAAACGCAACTGTTCTTCAGCCGCTCTGATTCGCGCTCCTCGCGCCCCACTCAAGTCAAAATCATACTGAAGTTGGAATGTATTCTCAAACGTAGTCACCCCGTAAGTTCGGGAAAGAGAGATGGCTTGTTCTGGAGTCGCTCTGGCTTCGACCTCACGATTTCTCGCTGAGTTGGCAATATCGCTACTGGCACTAAAAGAGCGAGTTAGGGTTGAGATGTACGCTAGAGTCGGATAAAGATCTGCTTGAGCTGATCTCAAAGCTGCTAAATTTTGTTCGACTTGCAGTTCAAACACTCGGATTCCTTCGTTGTTGCGTCGGGCTAAGTCTACCGCTTGCGGTAAAGTAATCGGTACGGTTTCTTGAATTTCCACATCCCGAGGCTGATTTGGACGATACAAAGGATTAGAACTCGGAAAAGTAATCGGGGGCGGATTTGTTTCTAAGATGCCGCTTGGGGTCGGTTGCGGATAGGGTTCGTTAGGCGGACTGAGATTGGGGACTTCTAAGGTTGGGGTGTCTGTTTCTTGAGCAATTTGTGGGGGAAGATTTGCACCCGGTGGTTGAGGAAGCATTCGAGACAGTTCAAATAAGTTGGGAGTCGGGTTGCTCGATTTTTCCCTATTTTCTGTCAGTGAGACTTCAACCGGATTTGGGGATTGGGGTTGTGATGCGGTTTGTGAACTGTTGCTGGGATTTAAGGCTGAAGGAATGGGACTCGGGTTGCTAGCCGAGGGTTTAACGGGATTTTCCTTAAATACTGTTTCCTCAGTAGGCTGGGAATTTTCAACGGTTGGGCGATTGCGGGCTTTAGGATAGATGAATTTATTGAGAATCCGTTGCACGGTGGAATCTGTTGGCGTCGGTTTAGTCGGATTTTCCTTAAATACTGTTTCCCCAGAAGACTGAGAATTTTCAACTTTTGGCGTTTGTGAACGACTCGTTGTGAAATGATTGAGAATTGACTGTTGGGCGGTGGAATTTGTCTGAGTCGGTTTAGTCGGATTTTCCTTAAATACTGTTTCCCCAGAAGACTGAGAATTTTCAACAGTTGGCGTTTGTGAACGACTCGTTGTGAAATGATTGACAATTGACTGTTGGGCGGTGGAATCTGTTGGCGTCGGTTTAGTCGGATTTTCCTTAAATACTGTTTCCCCAGAAGAGTGAGAATTTTCAACAGTTGGTGTTTGTGAACGACCCGTTGTGAAATGATTGAGAATTGACCGTTGGGCGGTGGAATTTGTCTGAGTCGGTTTAGTCGGATTTTCCTTAAATACCGTTTCCCCAGAAGAGTGAGAATTTTCAACAGTTGGCGTTTGTGAACGACTCGTTGTGAAATGATTGAGAATTGACCGTTGGGCGGTGGAATTTGTTGGCGTCGGCTTCACAGGATTTTGCTTGAACGCCCTCTGCACTGAAGACTCAGCCTTATTCAGTGTCAGTTTCTCCGTTGCAGTTGAGGGTGTCAAACGATTGAGAATCCGTCGTTGTGAAGGTTTAGTCGGATTTTCCTTCCAAGAAGCCTCTAAGGGGTCAGAATCCGCCTGTGAGGGTTGGTGTAAAAGTTCTGAGGGTTGATTTTTGGCTTGGGCTGCATCGGCGGTAGATTGGGCTGATTGAGATTTAGCCAAATTTTGCTTAAAACTCCTCTGAGAAATAGAGTTTTCAGTCGATGTCTTCTCGGTGGATTCAACCGAGACTGGGACTGCTATCCCTTGTCCTAAATAGGTAAATGTAATGGCACCGCTCACTCCCACAGCCATTAAATTGTGAAAAACAGGCATAAGTTTTTTTACTGCGTCTGCAAGTCCAGAAACAATTTTAGAGCAATCAGGGTATGCTGCTACACAGAATCAAGTGGGGAAAGTAGAACATAATCAAGAGTCGCAGTCTGAGAAAACGACAATCACCCTATTTGAGAGTTAGGCATCACAACCCCTAGTCGCTCAAGGCCATTGAGATCAACTCCTCGACATCAGTTACAGGTAAAATCGGGACGTTTAGCTGTGCAGAAAGTTCCCCTACACTCATATCATCCAGAAATAATGTGTCTTCGTGTTTCAGCATAACCGAGGGAAGCAATATTCCATCGCCTAAATCTTTCCCTTTGAGACTCTCAAGTAAATCTTGACCCGTAAGCAAACCAGTAACGCTGATGGTTTGTCCCCAGTATTGACTGCACAATGGGACCATCTCAACGGTTAATCCCGAAATTTGATTCAATCGTTGAACGACCGGACGAAAGGCGACTTCGACTGCATTTCCCACAACCCAAGTGAATTTTCGAGGGGTTTGTCTAGAGTTGGGAAATTTAGCGATCGCTGTTTCAAATTCTTGCAGAAATTTGCGAATTGATCCCACTCCATTGCCAATTTGAGGATAATCTTCATAATGGCTCGTTGGCGGTAATTCTTGACGCGCAATCAAAAACCATTCATCGGCTAGCCAAACACTATTTTTCCTTTGTTTTTGCTGTAGTTTTTCTTGTATCGTTTGCACTTGAGCAATCACTTCTGCGGCTTTTTCTGGAGTCACGGGAATGAGTTCATCTTCAACGGGACGAAACCGCGTTAACCCCACAGGAACCACTGCAACTGAGGCGACTGTCGGAATTTCTCCCCTCGTAAATTGAGTTAAATCTTGTAAGGTTTTTTCTAAATGTTGACCATCATTAATTCCCGGACAAACGACAACTTGAGCGTGAATTTGCAGGCGGTTTTCTTGGAACCATTGCAGTTGTTTTAAGATGTCTCCCGCACGGGCATTTTTCAACAAACGAATTCGCACATCGGGTTCTGTTGCATGAACAGAAACATAAAGCGGAGAGAGTCGCATTTGTGCAATGCGTTCCCATTCTCGTTGAGGTAAATTGGTTAAAGTTAGATAAGAACCGTATAAAAAACTTAGGCGATAATCATCATCTTTGAGATAAAGGGTTTCTCGTTTTCCGGGGGGTTGCTGATCAATAAAACAAAACGGACAGCGATTATTACACTGTATCAAACCATCAAATAATGCGGTTTCAAACTCTAATCCCAAATCATCATCGTAGTCTTTTTCTATTTCGATCTGATGAACTTTTCCGCGACTATCCAGCACTTTTAATTCGAGAATTTCATCCGCACATAAAAATTGATAGTCAATTAAATCACGGGGAGGCTGTCCGTTAATGGAAATAATTGCATCTCCGGGTTCAAAGCCAATTTCAGAGGCTATCGAATCAGCAAGAACTTTAGTAATTTTAGCAGGACGAATGGAACGGGTACTCATCTTAACTTTTCCTCTGGGATGTTAGGCGTTAGTAGAAATTTCTCCCAACCAACACCTAACGACTGAATCATGTACTCAACTTATATATTATCTAAAACTCCTCCACTGACTGCCACTAAGATAGCGACACCAAAAGCCAATCGATACCAAACAAACACCCAGGTATTTTGAGTTTGTAAAAAACGAATTAACCAAGCAATGGCGAGGTAGGAAAATACAGCCGATGAAATGACTCCAGCAACTAGGGAGACTGCGCCAATATTACCCAATCCATTCTCTAATAATCCTTTTAATTCGACTAAACCTGCTAGAGTAATGGCAGGAATTCCTAAAAGGAAGGAAAAACGAGCCGCAGTTGCGCGTTCAAGTCCCATAAAAAGCCCGGCGGTAATGGTTGAACCGGAGCGAGAAACGCCAGGAACTAAAGCTAAAGCTTGAGCCAATCCCATTAATACACCATCTCGCACATCAAGCTGTTCATAATTTCGCTTGCGAGTGCCAGTTTTTTCGGCTAATCCTAATAGCAATGCCATCACAATTGAAGCCACAGCAATAGAAATGGTATTGCGTAAAGGGGAGTTATCAAAATCGGGAATAAAGATTTTAATTAACAACCCAAAAAAAACGATAGGGATTGTTCCCAAAGCAATTCCTAAAGCAAGGCGAAACTCAGAAGATTGATAATTTGAATGCCTGATTGCCTTAAATGCACCAACTGTAACCTGTGTCAAGTCATTCCAAAAATACCACAGCACTGCGGCGATACTTCCGAGTTGAATCACGGCGGTAAAGGCAACACCGGGATCTCCCCAACCCAATGCTACGGGTACAACCTTCAAGTGTGCCGTACTACTAATTGGCAAAAATTCGGTTAGTCCTTGGACTATCCCTAAGATAATTGCCTGAAATACATTAATCTCTGTTGTTGTCAGTACAGTTGATGGTTCCACGAGGTTTTGACTGAAAATTTTGAACGATTGGTAATGAACCCTTCCTACGGTGCATCACCTAGTAACAGTGTGGCATTCTCACCTAGCAACGGCAAGTCTAGTCTCAATTAAAGCTACTCGTCAATTTCACCTCTTTTCCCTTGTACCCCTTCAATAATACGGGAAAGTTCGCTTTTTTCATTGATACTAATGCGAGTGGGAGAGCCACTAATAATTCGTTCATAATCCCTAAAGGAATCGGTAATCCGAGGGCCTCTTTCGGTAATTGTATATTCTCGGATGCCTTTATCGTGCCATGAACCTCTCATTTTGAACACGTTGAGCGCTCGAGACATTTCTCCCCGAATTTCTACATATTGCAGCATCAAAATGGTATCGGTGATGGTAGAAATATGAGAATCAGTAATCGAGTGAGAACCCATAAATTGATCGGTTGTATTGGTAAAAAATCCAGTAATTTCTTCTTGTTTGGCGTATCCGGTTACTCCAATGACAAACTGTCGAAACGCATTATTACTAACCCCTCTTGCTAGAGCTGATAAAGAATCAATGGCAATCCGAGCGGGTTTAAATTCCTGAATTTCTGATTTAATAATTTGCAGATGATCTTCGACTCCGGCTGATTCGGGATAACTACACAAAATTCTGAGTAATCCTTTGCGTTCCATGCCTTCAAAGTCAATGCCCCAAGAGTTGGCATTTCTCAGCAATTGAGCGCGAGATTCTTCATAGGCAAATAATATTGCCCGTTCACCGTTTTGGCAAGCATTATTGAGAAAAACACTAACCAATAAAGTTTTTCCGGTTCCTGTTGCTCCGGTTGCCAAAATAATCGAGTCTTTAAAAAATCCACCCCCACACATTTGGTCCAGGGTTTCATCTCCAGAAGAAACTCTCGCATTTGATGAACGTTGAGTCAGTCGCATGGCTCCTAATGGGAAGATACTAATACCGTTATTCGTAATGGTAAAGGGGAATTCTCCTTTCATGTGAGTGGTTCCCCGCAGTTTGAGAATTTCCATCGTCCGACGACGACGTTCTCCTTCTAAAACGTTGCGGACAATCATCACATTATCCGAGACGAATTCTTCGACCCCAAAACGAGCAACCGGGCCATATTCTTCTTCTCGTTCTGTTGTCATAATCGTCGTGGCTCCGACTTGTTTTAAACGAGCCACTAACCGAAAAATTTCCCGTCTGACGACGCCTGCGGCTTCGTATTGTTGGAAAACGGCTGTCACGGAGTCAATGGAAACTCGTCGGGCTTTATATTTGCGAATGGCGTATTGAATGCGTTCAATCAGGGCGGATAAGTCAAAGTTTCCGACAATATCTTGACCTTCGGGATCGGGAGAAGCATCCAAAATAAAAAGTTTCCCCTGCTCGACTAATTCCTGTAAATCCCAACCGAAACTAGAGGCGTTTTTAATAATATCATTAGGAGATTCTTCAAAGGTAACAAAGATACCGGGTTCATCAAAATTTATAATTCCGTTGTAGAGAAACTGAACTGCAAACAGAGTTTTACCTGTGCCTGATGTACCACTGACTAAAGTTGTTCTTCCTAAGGGCATTCCGCCATGACTAATGTCATCAAAGCCTTCGATCATCGTTCGGATTTTTTGAACGCCAATAAGTTTACGTCCATTGGTGTTCGCGTCTTGACTGTTTTCACTCATAATCTTTAGGTTGAAAAATCCACCTCTAATGCTAGAATATTATTTCCCTATTGCTACATTTACCACAAAATAGGGATTGGCTGTGCAGATTGTTGGCAGATGTCAAAGAACAGTGGGTGTTCTCAGTCACGGGCAAACTGGGGATAACTGTTACTTTTGTCAAGAAAGATCATTGAAAGGGGTTGTTGATGTCCTGCTACACCGAACACTTCAGAGGTTCAGTCCATCATCACCTAACTCTTCATAGAGCAAGTCTAGCCCAATTAAGACTTTTTCTCGATCTGAAAGGTCTCCTATAATTTTTCGGACTGGTGGAGGTAGAATTTTCGACAGCGTGGGTGTCGCCAGAATTTTATCCTCTTCTGCCAGTTGAGGGTTTTTGAGAACGTCAATCACTTTCAACGCATAAACTCCCTGAAACTCTTGTTCTAAGATTTCTTTAAGCGTTTTCAAGGCTCGCACAGAGTTCGGGGTATTCCCGGCAACGTAGAGCTTGAGAACATAGGTTTTTTTTAATGGACTCATAAACTTTCAGGGATAGCTTGACAGATAAATTTTATCGTGAATGGCTTTCCTCTCCGGCTTTGTTTCCCTTTTGTTAAAGGTTATTGCAAATCTTAATTCAGTGTTTACTAAACGTTTTATTTTTTGACGTGAAAATCTGATCTTGAGTTTTATTTTCTCAACCCTAAGAATCTCTCGGAATTGAGCGTCGATACATTTCACATAAATGCGCCACCATATCAATTAGAGTGAGGCGGTAATCGAGTAAGACATCTTCACTGCGTCCTTCGAGTTTCAGTTGTTTGGAGAAATTATCCATCAATTCCATGTGAATTTCGACGATACGAGTTACCGGAACATCGGCAAAAAACGCAATGTTAACATATTCATCGATTTTATTATTCAGGGTTTTATCTGCTGAAAAATAACTCAGAACGATTTGACGATATTTCAATTTAAGCTGATCGAGCAATTCCTGTCGCTCGGCGGGAGGCAAATTTCGCAGGAAGTTCTGAGGACTTCGTTTGTAGTAAACTCCTAAATATCCTAAGCGTTCATGTAGTTTCTCAGCCAGTCGTCTCTGCTGACGCATGATAAAGTTGGTCAACTCCGTCGGTTCATTGGCGTCTAGGGAGTCATCCGTCAGACGAGTCGTAACGGCTTGAGTAATAAATTGACTGATGGCTTTGTCTACATAACCGTTGATTTGATTGAGTTGATTCACATTGATATGAACTTCACTATTGTGATAGATGTAGTTCGTTGTTAGTGTCGGTGTCTGAGTTGATTGGGAAGAATCACTCGGTTCGGGTGTCTGTTGAGTCTGAGGCGGCTTGATATGAGCATCCAAGATGACGGTTGGTAAAGAGATATTTTGGTGTTGCAGTTGCTCGACTAATAGAGTCAGATCGATTTCCTCCTGCACAATTAAACAGTCGAGTTGCTCTCTTTCCTGACTGACGTATTGGAGTAACTCTTCGATCGAATGGACCAGAACGACAGCATAGCGATCGCTCTGCAAACTAGACATAACCGATTCAGCCATCTGTGTTGATGGCACAAACAAACAAATTGAGAGCTGTGGACGCCACACGGTCGTTGAGGTTGAAGTTAAGTTACCCGCCAAAGAGTCACTCAGAGATCCAGTCTCCTTTACTAATATTTCGTGAGTCTATAAAAGATTTAATCATAAATTGTAACTAATCGTGAACTACCCGACGCTGATACGATCGTATAAAGGGTGAGCTTGTGTTCTCAACGGGGAGTGCGGAAGAAATTGGACTTCCCCCTAAAACACCAACAGACGGCGGTTCCATCCGTCTTGATCGTTGTGATCCCTTGATTGTTGGCTTGGCTGAATCGGGCGGCTTTCATCCCGACACTCACCTTTGAGGTAGAGCGCGGGACAACAGCCTAATCGTTAAAAGTGTTTTCAGGAAGTCAATTGAGTTTGAGAGTTTAATAAGCTAATGTTTCTAAGGTTTCTCGCAAATAAGTGCGAACCAGGCGATCAAGATTGATCTGAGGCTGCTGTTCGGGGTAATCTTGGTGTTCGAGCTGCCAGCGTTGAAATCCCGAACTAGAAGCAATGGCTTGTTTGAGACTGTGCCAAATTTGAGAGTCTTCTTGTAATCGGGGAGTGGCCACCGCGTCATTTTCTGGGAGGGTGGAAGTTGATTTAGCCATAATCGGTCACCAAATAAACAATAAAGTTGGAATGATTTGCAAGCTTCACTCTATTTTTACAAATTATTACGGCAAATGCCTGTAGCTGTGAACACCGTCTAAGGCTTAGGTGGGCTGGGTGGGTTCTGAACTGTTAACGTTCTGAGGGTTCTTTGGAGTCAAGCGATGGCAAAGAATTCTCTGTTATTTGGGGTATCAGTGCCGCAGGTAAGATGCGATTCACCCGTAGTCCTATCCGGGTAAAACCTTGACGAATTTGTTCAATCGTTAAAGGTTCTGTTGCTGACCATTCTGCTTTTCGAGTCAGTAAAACTCCAATCACACTCACAGGAACTTGAGCAAATAAATTACAGCCTAAAAAGGCGATGCTAGCTAGGAATAATCCGAGCAAACGCCCTTGCAAGGGTAATGAAACGACATGAGCTGCTAGAGGAGCAAGACGATAAAGTTGCCAAAGAATGGGTAAAAATAGGAGCGGTGCAATTAAAGCTAATCTTTGATTGAGTGGCGTTTTGAACCGAGCCAGAATAGTCCGTTGCACAGGTGTCAGTTGTTCAGGTTTCATCGCCATGACTAAGACGCTGAAAATGTAAAACGGCTGAAACCATTGCATCCAAAAAATGGGGAGGATGCCGACGATAGCAACGATAGCGATTTCCACCCCGACAGGCCAGATCGGATAACCGACTGCTAATCCTAACAGGCAAAGTGCTAACCATAGGGGGAGTACCGCTAAACCAGAAAGATGAATCCAGAGATAGGGATCTAATCGGAAATTCGACATTTTTACGGGCGGTCGGGGGCTAGCTTGATCATACTCTAAAAAGATTAAGCGATCGCTGCGTTCTTAAGATTGAAGCGATCGCGTTGGGTGTTTTGCAGGAAGGAGGGTTTTTCTTCTTCCTCTATTTAACTGACCTAGACAGAAAGAGTCCGTCGCTTGGTAGCCATGCGGTAGGCTTCGATGATGTCTCCTTCTTCCCAGTCATGGAAGGTATCGAGACCCATGCCACATTCATAGCCGGCGTTGACCTCTTTGGCATCTTCTCGCATCCGTTTGAGGGAAGAGAGTATGCCTTCGTGGATGACATTGCCTTTGCGTAGGACTCGGACTTTGCAGTTCCGAACGGCTTTGCCTGTTTGGATATAGCATCCTGCCACCTTGTTTCGACCCACGGGGAAGACGGCTCGGACTTCGGCTTGACCGAGGGCTTCTTCAACCAATTCGGGTTCAAGCAGACCTTCCATCGCGGCTTGTACATCATCTAAGAGGTTGTAAATGATGTTGTACTCGCGAATATCAACCCCAGCTTGATCGGCTGCTTGTCGGGCGCCGTTTGCCAAGGTGGTATTAAAGCCTATCAAGACCGCATCGCTAGCGGCGGCAAAATCGATGTCCGTTTCAGTGACTTCTCCGGGGGCTGCCAAGAGTAACCGCAGTTGCACTTCTTTTTGAGGAAGTTTCTTGAGGGCGTTGACAATGGCTTCTACAGACCCTTGAACATCTCCTTTGAGGATGATATTCAGTTCTTTGAGTTCTCCTTCTTGAACGCGAGCTGACAGGGCGCTGAGACTGATGCGGCCTTGGAGGAGACGAGACTTCCGTTGAGCCTGGGCGCGTTCGTCGGCTAGGGCTGCGGCTTCTTTTTCGTTCTCGAAGACCTCAAATTCATCTCCGGCGGCGGGAACGTCTCGGAGTCCGAGGATCTCAACGGCAAAGGAGGGGCTGGCGGCTTCTACCCGTTGGCCTCGGTCATCGACCATGGCTCGGACTTTACCAAGAGCTGATCCGGCTACCACGATATCACCGACGCGCAGAGTTCCATTTTGAACTAACAGTGTGGCAACAGGGCCTCGGGCTTTATCGAGGTGAGCTTCAATGACTGAGCCTCGAGCGGATCGATCAGGATTGGCTTCTAAGTCTTCAACTTGTGAAACGAGGATAATCATTTCGAGAAGCAGATCCAGGTTTTCTTTCTTGATGGCGCTGACCGGAACCATGATGGTATCACCGCCCCATTCTTCCGGAACGAGATTGTGTTCCATCAGTTCTTGTTTGACCCGATCGGGTTGGGCGCTTTCTTTGTCGATTTTGTTAATGGCGACAATAATTGGCACTCCGGCAGCTTTGGCGTGGCTGATGGCTTCGATGGTTTGGGGTTGAACGCCATCATCTGCGGCAACGACTAAGATTGCAATATCTGTTACTCTAGCTCCCCTTGCCCGCATGGCGGTAAAGGCTTCGTGACCGGGGGTATCCAGGAAGACCACCTGCTGCATTTTGCCTTCGTGTTCGACATCGACGTGATAGGCACCAATATGCTGGGTAATGCCTCCGGCTTCCCCTTGAGCGACTTTGGTTGCTCGGATGGAGTCGAGTAGGGTGGTTTTCCCGTGATCGACGTGACCCATGATGGTGACGACTGGAGGACGTCGTTGCAGGTGATCTAAATCGGCTTCATTAAAGATGTTGTCGGGTTTTTCTGCACCGGATTTCTGCTGTTCGGTTTCCAGTGGTACTTCCAACTCTTGACAGACCATCTCAATGATGTTGAAATCAAGAGTTTCAGTAATGTTAACGGCAATTCCTCGAGCAAACAGCCTGCGAATAATATCCGTTTCAGGTATAAACAGGGCATTGGCTAGCTCTTGTACGGTTAGTGAGCCGGAAATTACCAGTTTTTCGGGACGCGGAGGTTGTTTGGACTCGGCACTGTTGTTGCCGCGAGAAGAACTGCTGGAGTCTTCCGATGAACCGCCCCGGTTGCGGGTCGGCTTTTTGGCTTTTGAAGGCCCCGCACTGGCTGCCGTTGGTTTTGTTGGGGATGATGCGCTCTTTTGTTTGGGGGGACGAGCCAGTGATAGACTCACGGCTGCATCTAAGTCAGACTGACCGTTGAGGGAGCCGTCCAAGTCCTCATCCTCTTCATCTTCAATGGGAGGTTTAACGCGAGGACGCTTGGCTTTGAGTTTGGCGGCTTTGGCGGCCTTGTCTTCTTCTTCCTCATCCCATCCTGCACGTTTGGTTGTTGTGCTGCGAGTGGACTGGGGCTTTTTGAGTGCGGTGAGGGTTTTCTTCGGTCGCTTGATCTCCAGGTCGAGGTCGTCTGTCGGGGTGATGATTTCGTCATCGGTTTCGCTGTCGCTTGCCTCGGGTTCGGGTTCACTGCCTCTACGAGCGGGTGGCGGCTGAAGTTCCGGAAGCGGCTTGGGTTTGAGGGCTGTAATTTCTTTGCGAGGCTTGCGAACAACCTCTTTTTCCCTCGGCTCTTTGATGTCGGAGGTTTTGGGTTCAGAACTGCTCGGACGCTGATTTTTGGTCGGTTTGCTGGGGCCCGGCTTGTCCGGCGTTTTAGCCACTGTTGGCTGTACCTCTGGCTCCGCCGACTTAGGCGTTGGTTTATTGGATTTTAAAATCGGTTTGTTCTTCACAACGGCAGGGTCGGAGGAACTCGCCGAGGGCCGCACTGGAGGAGAGACCAATTGGGGAGCTTCCGCTAGCTGGGATGCTTGAGCGGTGTCCGGGTGATTGGACTCATCGGAAGAGGTGACTGTTGATCGCTCCGGAGGATTTTTCGCGGAACTGTCAACTGCCGGTTGGTTTACGGATTCTGATGGAGATTGAGGGGCAGAATTGGGCTTCGATAGCACAGGCCGATCTAGTAGTGGTGGTTTCTCAGAAGGCTGGGAGGGAACTGAGGGTTGGGGTTGAGTGGCTGTTGGCACGGATACTGAGTTGTTCTGTTGAGTGGGAAATCGGTTCGAGTTGGAGTTGACCTGAAGTTTGGGTTTACGAACTTCTAGGATTTGTTGTTTTTTCTTGTGATCGGCTTGAGAATCGGACAGTTTTGATGGATGGCTTGCCCGCTCGGAGTTGGAATCATGATGACTCTCGATGGGGTGGGTTGCCACATATTTCTCAATCCGTTGAGCATCTGATTCAGTAATTGTACTACTATGGCTTTTGACTGCAATGTTGAGCCGTTCACATACGGCTAAGATATCTTTGTTGTCCAAATTCAGTTCCTTTGACAACTCGTAAATTCTGACTTTGGTGTTGTTCATCCACTTTGCCCTCTTCGTACCAACCCGTTATCTACATTAGTTTATCTTGACATTTTTCTTCCCAAATTAACAATTGTAACCTGTTGTCGAGCTGACAACAGTAGCTAAACTCGCGAAGATAGCCTTGGCTCTCAAGATGAGTCTATTCTGAGGTGGCACGCTGCCAGAGGATTTGATAAATTTCTTCCGGTATGGCAGCTTTGAGCGATCGCCCCAGACGATTCTTCTTTTGAGCGGCTTTGAGACATTCGGCATTCCGACAGAGATAGGCGGAACGACCCATGCCTTGATCTAATTGTACCTGATGGGACGAGTAGACTCGAACCACTCGCCAAAACGTCTCTTTGGGAGCAGCTTGGCGACAGGCGACACAACGACGACAGTTGGGTGACATGATCAATCAGCATCTTGAAGGACATTGGGGGTCTATCTGACTCGGGTTTTTGGGTGTGAGCGGGATCAGGGCTTCACAGCCCAATCTCTCTTTTATTTTTATTTTAGAGACTGTTCCCCGATTTATGAATAACCATGACCTGATGTTCGCCTGATTATTCGGTTTCTAAGTCCTCCTCATCTTCAGAGTAATATGCTTCTTGATCCTGCAACTGTTCTGCTATTTTTTGATCTTCTGCAACTGCATCATATTTTGCAGTATCTTTGATGTCAATTTTCCATCCGGTCAGCCGAGCCGCTAAACGCACATTCTGACCTTCTTTACCAATCGCTAAACTGAGTTGATCTTCTGGGACTAGGATGTGAGCGCGACGTTCTTCGGGGTTCATCAGACGCACTTCATCAACTCGGGCTGGACTCAAGGCATTGGCAATGTAGGTTGCGGGATCGGGAGACCAACGGATGACGTCGATTTTCTCGCCTCGTAATTCGTTGACGACGACTTGAATGCGTGATCCTCTCGCTCCAATACAAGCCCCAACGGGATCAACATCGCGATCGAGGGTATCAACGGCGATTTTGGTTCGTGGGCCTACATGAGAGGAGGGCGGATTGGCTTCTCGGGCGACGGCGACAATGCGAACGACTTCATCCTCGATTTCGGGGACTTCGTTGGCAAAGAGGTATACCACTAAACCCGCGTCGGCTCGAGAGACGATCAGTTGTGGTCCTCGTTGCGATCCTTGAGAGACGCGCTTGAGATAGACTCTAAAGGTGGCATTGGCTCTGTAATTGTCGTTAGGGAGTTGCTCTCGTTTGGGAAGTTCGGCTTCGACTTCTTGATGACCGAAGCCACTGGCGACGGACATGATTACAGATTGTCGTTCAAAGCGCAATACTCGGGCTTGTAAAACTGTTCCTTCTAAGTCTTTAAACTCATCTTGAATCATTTTACGCTGCTTGTCTCGCAGCTTTTGAGCCAGGACTTGTTTGGTTTGAATGGCGGCCATCCGACCAAAATCATGTTGATCGGGTGTGACATCGAGGGTGACGGTATCGCCGAGTTGGGCTTCGGGTGCTACTTCCTGCACGTCTTGCAGGGAAATTTGATGATCTTGGTTCGTAACTTCTTCAACAATGGTTAAATTTTTAGCCAGGACGCGAAATCCTTCTTCTTCGACATCGAGTTCGACATCAAAATTGTCGAAATAGTCTTCGCTAAACGGGGTATTAATCTCAATGGTGCGACGGTAGCGTTCGTATCCTTTTAACAAGGCTTCCCGTAAGGCATCTTCAACGGCTTGCTTGGGTAAGTTCCGTTCTTGAGAAATGTTCTGGATCATGTCTTTGAGTCCAGGTAAACTGACCATTGACATAGGCTGATTCTCCTGTGTAAATGAGATCTGAATAACGAGAAATGAAGAAGAAAACTAAGAATAAAAAATAAAAAATCATTATTTTCAATTCTCAAGCCGGGTCTGAGTCGTGATCGCTTTCCCATTCCAAGGGATGCAAATGGCAATCCCCTGGAGCTGATCACGAGTGTAAAAATGCTCAGGTTTCACTCTTCTTCTTGAAGGAGAACTTCGGCAATCAGCGTGCGAGGAATTGCTATTTGTCGTCCTTTCTGATTAAGATAGACGGCTGTTTCATCGCGACGAACTAACTTTCCCAGCCGCTCCTTATAGCCTTTATAGGGTTCTGAAGTTCTGATAAGTATGGGAAATCCTTTGAAGGAAATAAAGTCGCGATCGCTCGTGAGTGTTTGAGAAATTCCGGGGCTAGAAATCTCCAACACATAAGCATCGGGAATCAAATCAACGGTATCTAATTGTTCTTCCAACGCTCGACTCATTTGTTCGCAGTCGTCTAAACCCGTGTCTCGGTTGGGGTTGCGGATATCGACGCGCAAAACAGGGGGGGCTTGGTTGGTATAAAAGACTGCTCCCACCACTTCTAATCCCAGTGCTTCAGCAACAGGGGTGGCTAGATCGATGATTTTTGGGACAAGGGGGTGAGCCATACTTCGATAGCAGAAAATTAGACTTAAGACTTCAAACTGACTCCTAGATCGGTAAACAAGATACCGAAGGAGGTGGGACTGCTGGCTGTAGCATTTCCTACAAGCTTACAGGTTGAACTGAACCCTGCCACTAAAAAAAGTGGGCTTCACCCACTTCACAGTGTCTTCCACAAGAAGTCAGACAGACAAATCCCGTTCAGAATTTATCTCTGACCTTAAGTCTACCTCAGATCTGCTACTTTTGTCAGGTGGGGGATGTCAATTTCCTTTCGTCAGTTGGCGCAGTTCTCGGGCTTCGGCGATCACTTGTTCAAAATTTTCTTCATCGACTCTTTGGACGTAATTGATTTTAAATTCTTCTAGAAAATCGACGAGGAGAGATTCAATTTCATTGAGGCTTTGTTCTTTTTGAATTTCTTGGCCGAGAGCGCTGCCAAAATGACGAACCAGTTCGTTTGATAACCGAGTTCCTACGGGATCTTCCATCGCGGTTTTAACCGTTTCATAGGTGGTTTGTGGCCCTTCAACGGCTAATTTTGATAACTCAGTAACCAGACGTTCGGTCAGTTGTGTCGGTAGATCTTGTAAGCCCGGAATTTGCTTGAATCTTGTGGAAATTGGAGACTGTTGAACAGCACTTTGAATACTATGACGGAGAATGGCTTCGATTTCGGGTTGAACTTGGGGAATGGCTTTGTATACGGTCATCTGAACTAAACGAGTGGCAAGAACTTCGATTTCATTAATATTATTGATATCGATGTAGCGACGGTTTTGAGCTTTAAAAAACTGTTTGATAAATTCTCCACTTTCGATATCATTTTGCAATTGATTAATCGCTTGAATCACAACAATTTCTGTGAGTTCTTGAGCAAAACTGCTGAGGATTCCCCGAATGGCTTGCAAACGAACTCGTTCGATATCAATCCATCCCACTTGTTCTAAACGAATCATCACCGGAAGAATTCTGAGCGATCGCCAGACGGGAATAAACAAAAAGACATCATACCAACGCCACAGCACCGCATCAAACCAGGTAAACCGCGAAAAACGGCGACCAATTAGATAAGTTCGCAGGATAAATTCGGTGATAAAAATAATGACAAAGGGTAAATCTATTTTCCAAAATTCATCGATCAACCTTCCTCGTTCACCAATTCCGCGATAATAGTTCACTTCCATAAAAGGAATGATTTCTTCATCAAACCATGCTAATTGTTGTTGGAAGCCTTGTTTTGTTAAATAGGTTGGAGTCCAAAAAATACGAAAGGCTTCTTTTGCCGAATCTTGTTCACCTGGAACTTGATCTCGCATTTTGTTTTTGATTTTTTCTAATGAACCGCTTTTGTTGGCAATGGAAAAAGGATCTTCGTTAATCAAGTTAATACTTTTGGTTTGCAAGTCTTCTAGGGTTTGATTCACCTGAGATGAATTGATCCCAAACTCTGAGTATTGCTGTTGAAGTTGTTCTACAGTTTCGATATATCCTTTGGTGGCGCGGTGGGGTTCAATTCCTTTGATTGGATCATACAATTGTATAATTTTAGGGGTGTAGCGGAAATAAAAATCGCGCAGGGGGATATAACTTAGATTAAACAAGACTAAAATAAAATTAATCACGGTTAGCAGTGTCATTAATTGTTCAAACAAAGGAACTTTTTTCTTTTTCTTACGGAATCGGGATTTTGAGGTTTGCATAAATCAGGAAAAATGAAAATTTATAGGGCTACTTTAGTTAGACTCTACTAACTTTCCATCAACACTTCGACAGATTTTTACGGAAATTTAACCATGTCAACTGCTTCTAAATTACCCCGGATCAGTGTTGTTATTCCAGCTTACAACTGTGATCGCTATGTTGCACAGGCGGTTGAGAGTGTTCTTCATCAAACTTATTCTTCTGTTGAAATTATTGTGATTGATGATGGTTCTCAAGATAATACTCGTCAAGTTTTACAGCCTTACAGCGCCCAAATTCGCTATGTTTATCAAGACAACCAAGGGGTATCTGTGGCTCGAAATCATGGCATTCATCTCGCACAGGGGGAGTTTGTAGCGTTTCTGGATGCGGATGATGTATTTCTCCCAGATAAACTGGCGGTGCAGTTAGCAGTCTTTGAGGCGAACCCGAAACTGGGAATTGTGCATAGTGGTTGGCGGCGCATTAACCAACAGGGGGAAACGTTGATGGATGTTCAGCCTTGGGAGACGGTGCCTGAGTTGAACTTAGAATCTTGGTTGCGCTGGAAACCTTTGGGAACGATGGGAACTTTGATGTTTCGTCGGAATTGGTTAGAGGAAGTTGGGGGTTTTGAACCGGGGTTAACTCATGCTGAGGATGTGGATTTAATATTACGTTTGGCGTTAAAAGGTTGTGAGGCGGAGTGGTTACGTCAATCAACGGTTTGTTATCGACAACATGATCAAAATACGATGCGAGATGGAATTTCCCAAGCGAAATCTATTAATTGGGTGTTAGAACGATTTTTTAGTCGAGAAGATATTCCTTTGGAAATTCGCCTCATTGAAAAATGGGTGCGTTACAGCACGTTGGTTTGGAGTTCTTGGTATTTATATTATACAGGTTTTCCGCGAGAAATGGTACAATATTTGCAGAAATCTTGGCATCATAGTCCCTATTTAGCAGTGGAAACCCTGATGAATTGGATGGAGAGTTTTACACAATATTCGATGAATTTGGGAGATGATTTTGATGCGGATAAACTGGGTGAAATTCCAGAGTGGAAAATGTTGATGGAATGGGTTGTTGAAAAAATGTTCCAGCCCCATCAAAATCATTAAGTTTTTACAGTCCGGCTTTCTTAATCATCTGTTCAAGTTGATTAAGATTGACGCAAATATTACGAGTGACTGGGCTAATTTTGGGATTGTCATCATCGGGTAATCTCTCCCCGAATAAGTAATAATGTTCTAAGCGACAAATATTACTGAGAAACCAATAGAGTGGGGTAACATAGCCGGGTGAAAAAATCTCAATTACTTTCGTTCCGGGGTTACAAAATGTCAGGTTAGTTAAACCTGCACCATGAGGCGCAACAACGACTTCCGCCGCATTCAGATAATGAGCTTGTTCAACGATAGACAAAGATTCTAAGTAAACTCGTTGAAAGCCATATTTTTCTAAAAGTTGAACTACGGCTTCATTATTAATTGTTTTACGATAACCGGCTTTGTTTCTATCAATATAAATTCGTTTGTAGTTCGGAATTTCGGGGCGAAGTTTCGGGTTGAGAAATGCTCGTCTGAGATATTGACATTTCCATTCTGAAATGCCAAATTCTTGGGTAATATTAGGAACTATCACTTGTTTGGCTTTCAGATGGGGATAATCAAAGCTTTCTATAATTTGATCAGCAGGAATTCCCACCGCTTCTAAAGAGTCTATTTGATATTGATTCGGACAGTGAGTGAAGACAAATTTATCAACTTTAATCTTCTCAATCTCGGATACTTTTTGAACAAGATCAAGACGAGCCACCACATCAAACATCCAATGAAAATATCCACCATTTCCCCAACGAACCGATAGAAAAGCCAGAGTTTCATCGATTTCGTGAACAGAAGAATGATGATTAGATGAGATTAAAAACTCGGGATGTCCGCTACAAAGTTCGGGAATTAATTGATTTTTTGCGTTTAAAACAGCGCTGGTTAAAATCGGATCGGCTAATACCTGTCCTTGGGGAAGGATACTCGCAAAAGCCGCAGAGGATCGAAAATAATTATGTTGGAAATCTTGATGAAGATTGTCATCTAATATAATGGGTGGTACACATTCAGTTAGACTTTCTGAATAAAGGTTAATTGTAATTACATCAGAAGCTGATTCTAAGCTAACAACTTGCTCTTTTGAATATTGACAAAAGGTTTCAATGACAATGGGGGGTAAGAGTTTATAATGGCGACAAACAATGGCTGATCCAGGATAGCCTTGATGTTCAAATATATTGGCGAGTTCATCATAGGCCTCAAAACAATGGGTTTTTAGTTCGATAGCTTTGATAAAAGCATCAATGGCATCATCCCAATTTTTTTGCTGTTGTAACGCAGAACCGAGTTTGAGATAAAGTTCGTATACATCTGGATTGACTTGAACTGATTTTTTATATAAAGCTATGGCTTCTTCCCATTGTTGTTTTTCCTGTAATAAATCACCTAGTTTTTCGTACAAAAATGGAAGATCTGGATCGATTTCTAACGCTGTTTTGTAGTGGGCAATGGCTTCATCTTGTTTGTTATTTTGCTGTAAGGCATCTGCTAATTTATAGTAAGATGCTGAAAAGTTAGGATTGATTTTTTGTGCCTCACGATAGATCGCGATCGCTTCTTCTATGTTATCTTGTTCAATTAAAGCATCTCCTATTTTAATATAAGGCCAATAGTTTTCAGGGTTGAGTTGGAGTCCTTGACGGTAGGTTTTGATAGCTTTTTCCCATTCTTGGCATTCCATCCAAGCATCTGCTAATTTAAAATAAGACCAAGATAAATTCGGGTTAATCTGGATACTTTGTAAATAACAATTAATTGCTTCTTCCCACTGTTGTAATTGGGTGAATACATCTCCTAAGCTGTTATAATAATGGCTAGCACTAGGATTGAGTTCAATTGCTTGTTGGTAGTTGAATATTGCTTCTTGCCATTGTTCTTGTTGACTCAACGCTTTACCCAACAGATAATAAAGTTTTGCTTCTTTGGGATAAAGTTCTTTCGCCTGGGAATATAAATTAACGACTTGTTCAACTAGATTCTGTATTGATAACGTTTTACCTAAGCTGAAATAATCTTCAAGTTGGAGTTTTTCTGGTTCTAATAGAGAGGCTTGATATTGACAGTTTGCTGCTTTTTCCGGTTGATTATTTTTTTGCCAAATTCGGGCTAAGTTGCGGTAAACTCCGGCTAAATTGGGTTGAATTTCCAGGGCTTTTTCATAGGAAGTTATTGCTTGTTCCCACTTGTGTTGAGACGCATATAAACTTCCTAAATTGGCATGAACTTCAGCAAAGTCGGGTTGATATTCTAAGGCTTGATGATACCAGTATTTAGCCTCATCTAGTTGTCCTTGTCGTTGCATCACAACACCCAGGATTTTGTAAGCGGGTGCAAAATTCGGTTGGATTTTCAAAGCTTGATGACACAAGGAAACAGCTTGTTTCCATTGTTGTTGAGCGATGTACAAATTTGCTTGTTGACAAAGCTGACTCGCTGCTGTTTCTGAGTTAGCCGCCAGGTTCATATTCAACGACTTTATAGGGGACTGTTTATTTATATCATTGAATTGCCGGCTTTTCTGCGGTATCAACTTAAAATTTGACGACTGTGGCTATCTTAATAGTAAGCTGTCTCTTGAAACTGGATGAGGTATTTTTCACGGATTTAACTCTCTCAGACCTGCCGCTTTGTGGCAGTAGACACAAAAAGCCCACAATATCAATGTTACTTTATTTTACTCAAAATGGGTTTTAATGTCAACCCCCTGATTAATTCCAATTAAATTCTCTCCGTAAAAACGCCTCTAATCTTTGATTAGTTGGATGAAAAAAATCCCCTAATTGTGTGCGAACATTCTCAGGTATTGGCTGATAGTATCCTTGATTGTAAGGTTTAAATTCACTCAACGAATGATCCGGTAAATTCAAAAACTCAAAAACCTTTTCAAGTGTGATTTGAGGTTTTTCATACAAGTCTTCACTTTTTAAAATCAGAAAATTTTCAGCCGGAAAGTGCATCATCCAGTTTTGTATAAATTCCACATACATTCCCCGCCAAATATATTTATAAGTTTGTTCCCAGTAGTTGGGATTAATAGAAGTTTCGGGATAATTTCCCAAGAGTTCTAATTCTAAGGAAATCGCTGCTTCGAGAGATTGTTGTTCTAATCCTAACCTAACCCAGTGATAATATTGAGAAACCGTTCTTTCAATGGGATTTCTGAGTAAAATAATTAACTTCATCTGTGGAAATGTTTTAGCAATGCGGCGAGCAACTTGTTCATCTTCTAGATAGCTAGGTGTTGATTCTCCGGTTACAAAGTTTGCAGATGACTTGAGACTCGGAAAATGAGAAAAATACCAATCAAATCCTCGTTTATAATGATGATTCCAAAAATAAATCTCTTTCTTGATTGCCGGTAAAATTTGGGGGTGTTCTTCCAAATAACGATAGAGCGAAGTCGTTCCGCCCTTCTGAGTTCCAAGAATAATAAAACTGGGACTGAGTGTTTTTTCGTTATCCCAATACTGTTCAACAATCTCAGGATGAGAACGTTTAGTTTTTTTATAAATTGCTCTTTTATAAGCAGCAATAGCAGGTTTTATTTTTCCAGATCTCGTTAAAACTTCCCCGAAGTTTAATTCAACTAAAGGAGCATCTGGATAGCGTTGAACAGCATCTTGATAAAGCGTTAAAGCATCATTCAGTTTATGGTGTTCGGCTAAAATATTCCACAAGTTCCAGTAAGACCATTGATAAAAAGGTTGAAGTTCTATCGCTCTTAGATAAGCTTGGAGAGCGGGTTCATATTGTTTTTGCTGAAAAAGAAGTTGAGCTATTTTTTGATGAGCTTGAAAGGACTTCGGATCGATTTCTATCGCTTTGTGATAATTTATAATGGCTTCATCCTGAGATTTTACTTGAAAAAAAGCATCTGCCAATCTCTGATAAGTAATTGCTGAATTTGGGTTGATTTTTAAGGCTTTTTGGTAGGTATCAATGGCTTCTAGCCAGCGTTTCAGTTGGCTGAATGCTTCACCTAAGTTATGAGCGGCTTCAAAAGAATCCGGTTGAACTCCAATTATTCTTTGATAACATTCGATTGCTTGTAAGGGTTTCTCCTGCTTAAGCAGCATATTTCCTAATGTTAGATAGTCCTCTGGGGTTGCCCAGTTTGGTTCTAATTGCAAAGCTTCATACCAATATTGTAGTGCGTCTGCTTGTCGGTTAAGCTGAGTTAATATTTGAGCAATATTGCGATGAGCAATTGCTAATTTGGGTTGAATTTCAAGAGCTTTTTGGTAAGCCTCTATCGCTTTATCCCACTGCTGCTGTTTCGTGTAAATATTCCCAATATTTGCATAAACTTCTGCCAAGTCGGGTTGAATTTCAAGAGCTTTGAGATAGTATTTTTTAGCTTCTTCTTCCTGACCTTGAACTTGTAGAGCTACTCCTATTGTTTTATAAGCGAGTGCAAATTCAGGCTTATATTTTAAAGCTTGCTGACAAGAAATAATTGCTTCCTGAAATTGCTGCTGACGCAAGTAAACCAGGGCTTGTTGATACAAGTTCATTGCCGTTGTCGTAGATTGCTCCGAATCATTCATAATGAAGATAGCTGTAATAGGTCAGGACTTTTTATTATACTCGATTCTTCAACCTGATTCGGTTGCCGAAATTGAAATCACTTCAGAATAGGTGTCAATTTCTTCATCTTTTAATCCAGTCGCTGTTTTTCTAATCATCAATTGGTAGCCTTTGTGAATAACTGTAATGGCATCAGACACCCAGTTCAAAAAACAATCAATACCCACTTTTGCCTGTTGCTCTGGATTATCGGATTCATTCACTTCATAGTCATCAAAAATAATAATTCCTCCGATTTTAGTTAAACGCCAGGATTGTAAAGTATCCTGCAATGCAGGCACCGCTTGATGGCATCCATCAATGTAAACAATATCATAAAAATTAGGTTGTAGTGAACTGAGAATATCTTGAGAATAGCCAATCATTTTAATCACTTTCTCCGGGAAACCAGTTTGATTAATATTTTGCTCAAACTCAGGCTTAAAATACGGATCGATACAGGTAATTTTCGCGGTAGGATGAGTTAAAATATAATCTAGAAACCAACAAGTAGACATTCCTTGATAGCTGCCAATTTCTAAAATCTTTAATTCCGGACTATTGCTTAAAAACTTTAAATGTTCTTGCCAGGTGCGAATATTGTTACTAAACCAGTCTTGAGTAAATTGATAGCTTCTCTGTTGACAGAGATCCCATCCTTTTAAAACAAGAGCTTTTTGGTGATATAAAATCGCTTCTTTTGCTTGACCTTTTTGAGTTAAAAGATTACCGAGTGTTGTGTAGGCATCAGGAGAATTAGGATTTTTCTGGATACTCTGATAGCATTCAGCCATAACTTGCTGAAATTTTTGTTGTTGATGCAAAACTTGTTGAATTTTTATGAAAACTTCTGGATGATTCGGTTGAATTTTATCAGCAAGCTTATGAAAAATGATCGCAGCTTCAAACTGCTGGCATTGAACTAATGCTTCCCCAAGCTGTAAATAAGGTTCAGCATGATTTGGGGTGAAGCCAAGTTCAGCAATATTGATAGAATAATTAATTGAAAGCTTTTCAGAATTCATTTGAAAAACTTGATAATACCTGTCGATAACCTTCTCAAAACTTGACTGGTTAATGTGCTGACGAATGGCATATCCCAATCGTTCATAAATGGTATTTAGAAAACTTGCGTTAAAAGGATTTTCTCTAATTTTAATGGCATAAAGATAAGCAATAACAGCATCATGCCACTGTTTTTTCTCCGAAAAAGCATCTCCTAAGTTATTATATGACCAAGCCGCTTTAGGATTGATTTTGATTGCCTGATGACAAGCTGCTATTGCGTTATCCCACTGCTGTTTTTGAATATATATTTTTCCTAAGTGAAGGTATGACCATAAGCAATTTTGGTTCAGTTCAAGGACACGACGAAAAGCAAAAATTGCATCATCCCATCGTTTGAGTTGAAATAAAGCATCTCCTAATTTTTGATAAACTATTGCTAAATTAGGATTAAGATTAATCAGTTGATGGTAACAGGCTATAGCTTCTTCAAGTTGACCCAATTTTGCTAAAACATTTCCTAAGTTTAAATAATTTTTCTCATCTTTTGGATCTAAACGAAGTGCGACTTGATAGCTAATCATTGCATCTGGCCACTGTTTTTTTTGAGCGTATATGCTAGCAATTTTGTGATAAACTTCTGCATCATCTGGCTGAATTTCTAACGCTTGAATATAAGGCTGCAAAGCGGTTTCAAGTTGTACTTTCATTGGTGTCTATGGGTTGTCTAATGGATGAATTTAAGAATAAAATTTTATCACTGTTGTTCCAGTGTTTTCGATTTTAACATAAGCACTCTGATCTGAGACTAAGCAATGCCCGCCAACTGAATTATTGTAGCAAGAGATTGTAAGTTAACACAGATGTCTTCTCCAAAATCAATAGTTGAAGATGCCTTATTTAAAGGTTCTCCAATCAAGTAGTAATACTCTAAATTACACATACTACTTAGTTCCCAATAGCAAATGACTGGATAACTCGGAACAACAAACTCAATCACCTTAGTTGCTGGAGAACAAAAGATGAGATTTGTGAGTCCGGAACCATGAGGAGCAATAACAACTTCAGCATTTCTCATACAACTGACTTGTTCTTTTATAGTCATAGACTCTAATCTAACCGATTCAACGTCAAATTTGTTAAGAAACTTAATCACTTCTTCTTCATTAATAACTTTTCTCGAGTTTGATTTTTTTCGACTAATATAAATCCGTTTTTGATTCGAGTGCCTGAAATTATTGTGAGGTAAGAAGCTATTTCTAAGAAAGTTAATACTCCATTTAGGAGTTTTTAATTCTAGAGGGCCAGGTAGAGGAGAAGGAACAATCAAGTTGGAAGCTTTAATGTAAGGAAATTTACAACTTTCAATGATCTTATCTTCGGGAATCCCGAGTATTTTTATCGTTTCCTTTTCATAGGATGTTTGATATCTATTGACAATAATTTTATCGATATTATTAAAATCAATAGAACTTCTTAGAATTAAATCGATTCGAGCCAGTATGTCAAAAAACCAATGGTAATAAACCAAACCAAATTTAACAGATAAGAACAGGACATTTCCTTCAATTTTTAGAAGATTAGGAATATTTTTTAAACCCCAAAATAATTCTCCACAACCTGTTGATAAATTGGAAACCAATTGATTCTCTGAGGTTATCACCGCGCTACTTACCGAACTATACCATGCTCTCCCATCAAGAATAGAAGCAACAAAAGCTTCTGTTGATTTAACTTTAACTCTACTAAAATTAACGTGAATATTAGAGTCAATCGTTTTAGGTGGCTTGAGCTGAACTTCAGTAGCCGAGTAAATAGAAGAATATTGTATTCTAGTATTGTGAGTTTCAGTATTAACCCACAGATTATCTGGTAATTTTAAGTATAAACTTAGCCATACTTTTGGAACTATTGCTAATCCTTTACAATCCAAATACTCTTGAAACATCCCTTGTTTTTCAAGGATTTTACTAAGCTCTGCATAAATTTCAAGATTATCGGGTTGTTCACGTAGAGCCTCAATAAAATATGGAATTGCAGCTTGATATTGATGCTGTTGAATTAAAATTTTACCAATAACGATAAAATAATAACTACAAGAATTAATTTCGGCGGCTTTTTGATAGGCAGCGATTGCTTCTGAAAACCGACTTTGTTTTTCTAGAGAATCTCCTAAATTTTTATACGAATAATCGGAATTTGGGTTAAGTTTGATCGCTTTGGTATAAGCAAGAATTGCTTCATTCCAACAATTTAGTTGTCTGAATAAATCTCCAAGCGTATGAAAGTACCACCAGCAAGTTGAATAAAGTCCTATCATATGACGATAAACTTTAATTGCTTCTTGGCATTTTTGATACTTTATCAAAAATTTTCCCAGATTAAAGTAAAATTCAATGTTATTATTTTGCTGATTTATTTTGTTGTATATCCTGATAGCTTCTTCAGGTTTTTCTAAGTGCATTAAAATTTCTATAAGCTTAAAATATGCAGGTTGAAAATCTGGTTGATTATCAACCAAGTAGATATATATTTTTTTTGCTTTTTTCCATTGATTTAGCTGTATTAATGCTTGACCTAGCTGATAATAAGACCAACAAAAATCAGGATTAATTTCAATAGACTTTTTGTAACTTTTAACGGATCTTTTCCATTGTTTAAGCTCAACAAAAATTTTGCCTAAATGATTGTAAAACCAGCAATAATTCGGAAAAAATTCTAGACCTTTTTGATAAACTTTTACCGCAGCTAACCATTGTTTTTTTTTTCTCAATAAATTTCCTAATTTTTGATAAGCTTTTAAAAGCTTTGGTTCTCGCTTTAAAGCTTGACGGTAGCATACAATTGCTAGTTGAGTTTTTTGTTGTTTTTCTAATTCTTCTCCAAAAGTAATATAGTCTTGAGAGGAAATAGTTTGAACATCTATTTCTTTTGAATTTAAAATTGCATCAATTACTTTTTCTAGTTGATCAAAATTTAGCAAAAATTGAAACAAGCTAGGATTATCTTTACAAAATGAGGGTTCTAAACGCAATGCAACTTGATAGATAATAATTGCATCTTGCCACTGTTTTTTTTGAGCGTATATGCTAGCAATGTTGTGATAAACTTCTGTATCATCTGGCTGAATTTCTAACGCTTTTACATAACACTGTAAGCTAGTTTCTAGTTGACCTTGACTCTGAAAAGCCAATCCTAAAGTTTTATAACTCTTAAGATTTGGCTGAATTTTTAAGGCTTGTTGACAAACAGCGATCGCTTCCGAGTATTTTTTCTGGCTTAAGTAATCTTCTGCTTGTTTATCAAGTTGTTGAACAGAAGATTCTAAACTCACGATAGGTTCCATAATTCGCTTTAAGTTTTATCTAAATTATCAATCAATTATTCCAGTTAAATTTCATCTCTAATAAATCTTCTAACTCTTGATTGTAAGTCTGGAAGTAACTGCTTAATAGATTTCTCATAGATTCATCCAAGTCAGGATAAGAACGAGCATTATATTTTTTATACTCAGTTAAAGGATAATTAGACAAGCCCAAAAAGTCAAACATTTGCTGTAAAATACAACTCGGATTAGAATAAAATCTCTCACTCGAAATAATAAACATTTGCTTTCGAGGGAAAATCTCTAACCATTTTTTAAAAAATTCTACATAAACGCCTCTAGCAATATAACTATTGGGTTGATTCCAGTGACTCATATTGGGAGTATTTAATCGTTCAATTTCAGAGATCATCGCCTCTTCTAAGGAACGAAATTCCCAATTCATGCTGACCCACTGATAATAGTGAGAAACCGCTCGATAAATTGGATTTCTCAAGACAACAATTAGTTTTGTTTTTGGAAAAGTCTTAAAAAGACGTTCTGGAGTTTCTGAGTGATCAAGATAACTGGGTGTTGCTTCTCCTGTTAATATATTTTGATTCGCCATAACTGGAGGAAAATGTGCTAAGTACCAGTCAATTCCCCGATGATATTTGGTTGACCAAAAATCGATTTCTTTAATTAAAGACGGCATAATCTGAGGATGTTTAGCCAAATAATAGTATAAAGACGTGGTTCCGCCTTTCTGGGTTCCAATAATGATAAAATTGGGCTGGTTAACTGGCTCTAATTTTTCAAAATTTTGCATCCAGTCGGGATGAAATTGTTGAATTTTTTGATAACAAGCGGCTTGATAACACAATAACGCTTCATCTAATTCTCCTTTTAGAGCTAAAATTTCTCCTAAATTCACATAAGACCAAATTGAGCAAGGATTTTGTTCAATAGCTTGTCGGTATAAATGTTCAGCCGTTTCTAATTTTCCTTGTTGAGCCAATATTTCCCACAATCCTTGATAGACCCAAGTTGGCATTTCCGGCTTCAATTCAATCGCTTTTAGATAGGCTAAAATAGCCTCATCCCACTCTTGCTGTTGAGATAAAGCAACTCCTAAATTATAGTAACCTTGATAGGTTGCAGGGTTAGTTTTGATTGCATAATGATAAGATTTTAGCCGTTCTTTAAGCTTTATTTGTGTTTTTTGAATCTTTTCTAACTCGATTGTGGCTGTTAAGTCTTCGGGCTGAATTTCTAAGACTATTTCATAGAATAATGCTGCTAATTTAAGGTTTTTGCTTTGATGAAAAATATCAGCCAGCTTCAGACAAGTTTCAACCTCATTTTGGGTTAACTCAAGAAGCCGACAATAATTTTGTTTTTCTCCAGAGTAATGCTGAATCGCTTCTTCTAATTTTACATAGACTTCTGACAAACTAAGTTGTCTATGAATCGCTTGAAAATAAGCATAAATCGCTTCCCCCCAGCGACTTTCTTGACTGAGAGCTACTCCTAATTTATAGTAAGACCAAGCAAAGTCGGAATCTAGAACAATAGCCTGTGAATAAGCAGAAATCGCCTCTTGAAATTGATTCATTTCTGAAAGCGCATTTCCCAAATTATAGTAAGACCAAGAAAACTTAGGATTCAGTTGAATTGCATGATGATAAGCCGAAATCGCTTCTTCCCATTTTTCTAACTGAAAGAAAGCTTCGCCTAACTGATGATAAGACCAAGAAAACTTAGAGTTCAGTTCGATTGAACGTTGATAAAGAGAAATTGCAGCCTCAATGTTTCCTTGAGAAAAAAGCAGTTCAGCTTGTTGGTAAAATTGAAATGCTTCCGGGGGGATAAATTCAGACATTCAGTTTTACAAATCTTTCGTGAGAATGTGCATTAAGTATGAAATCGAAAATGCCACAAGTGGGATACCAATTAAAAATCCTAATAAAACCTTTGAAATTGAACTAGCAATCATCAAAAGTGCAATGTAGGGAACTCCAAGAATAAGAGTCGCCATCACAATTTTCAAGGGAGTCCACTTAATCTCCCGTTTTAAGTGTTGAAAAGATTGACCTTCTAGGTTACGGAGAGTCGGAGGTTTTCCAGACATTGCCCACTCCTTGAGAAGAAAAATATCAGAAAATTACAACAACATATCAGAAGTTTTACACTTCTAACTCTTTGTGGTACATGATATATAGGATAGCAAAAAGTTGAGCAAAAGCGAATAGATGTCAACGGTGATGGAAACTCGTCTAGTTAGCGTAATCATTCCAGTATATAACGGTAGCCGCTACCTTAGCCAAGCCGTCGAGAGTGTTTTGAGTCAAACGGATTGTCATTTTGAAGTCATTGTTGTTGATGATGGTTCCACAGATAATACTTCTGAGATTTTACAACATTATAGCGATCGCATCCGTTATTTTTTTCAAAAAAATCAAGGGGTGGCGGCGGCGAGAAATCGGGGAATTCAGGAAGCAAAAGCGGAGTTCATTGCCTTACTCGATCAAGATGATCTTTTTCTTCCTGATAAACTCGCAGAACAAATCGCTTGTTTTGAAACATTTTCAGAAGTTGGATTTGTTAACAGTGGTTGGCGTTTAATTGATCGAGAAGGAAACCCCATTTCTGATATTGAACCTTGGCATGATTTACCTAATTTAGACTTAAAAACACTGATTATACACTCTCCAATTTTACCCAGTTCCATGATGTTTCGGCGAACTTGGTGGGAGAAAGTTGGCGGGTTTGATTCTCGGTTTAACGGAGTAGATGATGCTGAATTTGTTTGGCGGTTAGCAGTAGCCGGATGTCAGGCGATTTGGTTGCAAAAAATAACCGTTGAATATCGCCAACATGAGCAAACTGTTTCTAATCAAAAAGCCGTTGAACGTGCAGAAACTTTGATAGCTGCTCAAAATTACTTTTTTAGTCAAAGTCATCTATCTGATGCCGTTCGTCAACTTGAAAAGCCGGCTCGTTATCAAGAATTAACTTGGTTAGCTTGGCATCTTTATTATACAAAAAATTATCAAAATATGGCTGAATATCTCCATAAATCTTTAGCCTATACTCCTGACAACATCCCAATTACAATTTCTGATTGGATTAAACGGTTTACCGGACATTGTAACGCCTACGGTGAACAATTTAATCTAGAATCTTTTAGAAAATTACCTCAATGGCAACAACTGATTTCTAGTCTTCTTCCTTCTCCACCCCCAAAAGTGAGTGTAATTATTCCCGCTTACAACTGTGAACAATATATTGAACAAGCGGTTAAAAGTGTATTAGAACAAACTTATACTGATTATGAATTGATTGTGATTAATGACGGTTCGACGGATAATACAAAACAGATTTTAAGTGCTTATTTAGATGTAATTCGATATATTTATCAACCGAATCAGGGTGCTGCAAAAGCGAGAAATCATGGCTGTAAACTCGCTAAAGGTCAATTCTTAGCCTTTCTCGATGGAGATGATTTTTTTACTCCCAATAAATTAGCGGAACAGGTTAATTTTTTTGAACAAGATTCGACAATTGATTTAGTTCAAAGTGGTTGGATGATGGTTAATAAAACAGGTGAAAATCTAGCTGATATTACACCTTGGAAAGATGCACCGGAACTCAATTTAGAAACTTGGCTTTTGCATAAATGTGTCCGTCCAAGTGCTTTGATAATTAGAAAAATTTGGTGGGAAAAAGTCGGAGGATTTGATCATCGTTATCCCCCCACAGAAGACTTAGATTTTGTTCTCCGTTTGGCTTTAATGGGATGTAAAGCCGTTTGGTTGAAAGCAATTCATGCAGGTTATCGTCAGCATGACAGTAATTTAATGTCAGGGGGAGAACGAGTAATTAAAAATACCGAACTTTTGATGAATCAGTTTTTTAATAGGCGAGACATTCCCGAAAATATTCAACAGTTAAAACAGAAAGAACATTATCAACGTTGGGTATGGTTAGCATGGCGAATGTATCGAGATGGTTATTCTACATTAATGACTGATTGCTTCAAAAAATCTTTGAACTACACCTCGGATTTTAAAGCTAATATTCTTACACACTGGATAAAAGCTTTTAGCAATATTTCGGCAGAATATGGTGAACCTTTTGATGCTCAAAAATTAATGCAATCTCCAGAATGGCAACAAGCTGTTACTTACTTAATGAGTAAAACTTCTTTTGAGAACAGTCAGAATTTATCTCGTAAACAACATATTCTTTTAATGAATACAGATGATCCCGGAATTGGGGGTTTAGCTCAATACGATCATTTAATTATGTGTCAGTTGGCTAAAATGGGGTATAAAGTAACAGCTATTCGTCCCCAACATTCTAGTCCCTTAGTTGAACAAGAACAACAATTAGGCATTCAACAATACTGGCTAGAATATAGTACCAGTCAAGATTTATCGAGAATTTTAAGAAACACAAAAGATGCGGAAGAAATTTATGCTAAATTCCAACCCGATTTTATCATTTTTAGCGATGGTTGGCCGTTTTCCCATTTTGCAGCTAAACAAGTCGCCATTCAACAAAATATTCCCTATATGATTGCATTAGGTTTAGCGACTCCCGAACACAAAGATTTTACAATGGGTGATAATATTCCCTACGTTGAAGGCGTCTTATATCAATATGGTTTAGCTCAAGCAGTTAATGTCGCCGCCAAAGAACATTTAAACATTCTCCACGAACAGTTTAAACTCCCTAAAAACAAAGGAAACGTCATTTATTATGGACGTTCTGAGAAATATTTTTCGCCGCCTAATCCCTCAACTCGTCAACGTTTACGTCAAGAAATTGGCATTCCTGATGATGGAATAATGTGTTTTACTTCTGCGAGACTTGCTCCCATAAAAGGACATCGTTATCAACTCGAAGCCATTGCCCAATTAAAACAGACTTCTATCTGGAATAAATTATACTTTGTTTGGGCAGGAACAGGTCAAGGAAGTGATCATAATCTTGAACCTGAACTCCAAGAAAAAGTTCAAAAAATTGGTGTTAGTAATCAGGTAAAATTATTAGGACAACGTTGGGATATTCCCGACTGGTTAGAAGCTTGTGATATTTTCATTTTAACCTCTCTAGCCGAAGCTGCACCGTCTTTTGCGGTTATGGAAGCAATGGCTAAAGGTGTACCAATTATCGCCTCGGCTGCGGGGGGAATTCCTGAAGGTTTAGGAGATACTGGTCAACTTTTACCTGATCCTAATTTTTATCCAGAAGACACTGTAAAAGTATTAGTTGAAACCCTAAAAGAATGGGCAATTAATCCTGAAATAAGACAAAAAAAAGCAATTGCTGCTAAACAAAGAGCCGAACAACTGTTTAAAGAAGAACGAATGCTCAAAGAAACTCTAGAAGTGATTGAACAGGCATTATCTGATGATTCTAGTAATAATTTTGCCGATTTACCTCATGTCAAAAAAGGAGTTAAAAACCTCAACCAACGCCTAGAGTATGCGGGTCAAGTTTGGAATGCTTGGAATGCTTACCGTCAAGGAAACGAAGAACAAATGAAACGCTATCTTCAACAAGCCTTAAAATGTTCGCCCTTTTCGTTTTCAACCGAAATACTCTTAGATTGGATTGATGATTTTTCTCGGCTGTTTCAACAGAAAGGAGAACAATTCGATATCGAAGACTTAAGTCAATGCTCCGCTTGGAAGAATATAGTCGAAAATGACTTGAGAATACCCCGATAAAGTGTTAAAATAAAAACAGATAAAAACGGAACTTGCTCTGATGTCAGAACCTCAAATTATTGAAGAAAAACTTCCGGTCATTGCTTTACCTCCCACTCAAGATGATCTCCCTTGTGATGATGGAATTCCGATGGAAACTGAACGCCATAAACATCAATCCGATTTATTAATAAATGCCCTGTGGGAACGATTAAAACAGCAAAATGCCTATGTGGGAGGCAATATGTTTGTTTATTTTAGTCTGGAGCAAGTTCGCAACCAAGACTTTCGCGGGCCAGATGTATTTGTAGTTTTAGATGTTCCGCGCCAAGAACGCAAAAGTTGGGTGATTTGGGAAGAAGGAAAAGGGCCAGATATTGTGATTGAATTATTGTCTGAGAGTACCCTTTCTCGTGATAAAACCGAGAAAAAACGGATTTATCAATCTCAAATGCGAGTGCCGGAATATTTTTGGTATGATCCTTTTAACCCCGAAGATTTTCAAGGATTTCGCTTACAAGGGAGTGTTTATCAACCTCTAGAACCTGACGAACAAGGACGTTTAATGAGTCAAGAATTAGAGTTAGCCTTAGTTAAATGGTCAGGCAGTTATCGAGAGATTGATACGGTTTGGTTAAGGTGGGCAACTTTAGAGGGAGAACTACTTCCAACAACAGAAGAAATTGCCGAACAACAACGCCAACGGGCTGAACAACAACGCCAACGGGCTGAACTTGCCGAACAACAACTCGAACAATTGAAACAACAGTTGAGAGAAAGGGGAATTGATATGCCAGAATTAGACTAGGAATCAAGAGATAATTAAGAGGAGTGCATCTCAACAGGTAGACATTGAGGAAATATAATGAAAACGGCTTTAATTTGTGGAATATCAGGACAAGATGGAGCCTATCTCGCTGACTTATTATTAAAAAATGGCTATTCCGTTTGTGGCACCTCACGGGATGCTCAAATGTCATCGTTTCAAAACTTGTCTCGCTTGGGGATTTTAGAACAAGTTAAACTAGAGTCCATGAGCTTAACAGACTTTCGGAGTGTGTTGCAAGTTCTCACCAAAATTAAACCCGATGAAGTCTATAATTTAGCCGCCCAAAGTTCAGTGGGTTTATCCTTTAACCAACCAGTAGAAACCCTTGAAAGCATTGCAACAGGAACCCTAAACCTCTTAGAAGCGATTCGGTTTACAGGCGCCAAAACCAAACTTTATAACGCAGGTTCAAGTGAATGTTTTGGAAATACAGGGGAACTTGCCGCCGATGAAAATACGCCTTTTCGTCCTCGCAGTCCCTACGCCGTCGCCAAGTCCGCCGCTTTTTGGGAAGTCGCAAACTATCGAGAAGCCTATGGTTTATTCGCCTGCTCTGGTATTTTATTTAACCATGAATCCCCCCTACGACCCGAACGATTTGTCACCCAAAAAATCATTACAACCGCCTGTAAAATTGCTGAAGGAAGTGCAGAAAAACTTTATTTAGGGGATATTTCCGTACAACGAGATTGGGGTTGGGCGCCGGAATACGTGGAAGCCATGCACAAAATGTTACAACATGATGAACCCGATGATTATGTGATTGCCACAGGAGAAACTTCATCATTACAAGATTTTGTCGCCGAAGCCTTTACTTGTTTGGGTCTGAACTGGCAAGATTATGTAGAAACCGATCAAAGTTTGTATAGACCGACTGATATTGCGGTAGGTCGCGCGAACCCAGCTAAAGCCAAAGAAAAATTAGGATGGCAAGCGCAGTACAAACTCCCCGATGTTGTCCGCATGATGATTGAAGCTCGACAAAAGGGATTTTAGTCTAAAGTGAAGTAGTAGAATAATAGACGATAGGCAATCTGCGGGTTAGGAGGGTATGAATCTTGGATGAACTCAGAGGAGCATTGGAACTCGCAACCGAAGAGGAGTTGCAACAACTAACCGAATTGCTGTTTAGCCGTCGGTTTAATCCCTTAGACTATTTCAACACCCCTCAACCCATTGATGTTCAAAGTCGTGACCATGAAGCTTGGCTGGATGCACTCGAACAACGATTTCGCTATTTAGCCGCAGATGGACTCACCGTGTTGAGAGGACGCACTCACCAAGTTAGCTATCGTCAAGCTTTAATACAAGTTTGTCGTTATCTGAAAATATCCTATTCTAAAAATCTCTCAACGACTGATTTAGAAGCTGAAATCTTTTTATTTTTGTTAGGACGGGCTTGGAAACGTTTACCCGCTTCCGAACAACAAGCCCTGACTCTACGCATTAGCCACGCTCTGGCTGAGTCGAACTCCGCTCAACCCTTGCCGTTGTCTGCTCAAAAAGACCCTTTAGGGTTCTTATTTAAAGCTGGAAGTGCGATCGCAGTCAGTACCATTGTACAGCCCATTGTGTTGCAACAACTCGCCCGTCAATTTGCCCTGCATTTTGCCAAATACCAAATGGCAAAACAGACTATTGTCCAAGGAGGCGCAACCGCCGCCACCCAGTTCCAAAGTTATGTTACTGTTCAGATGGCAAAACGAGGAATGGCCGTTAGTGCAGCCCGTTATGGTGCTACTCGCAGTGTGTTTGCACTTCTTGGCCCAGTGTTGTGGACTTGGTTTGTGGCTGATGTTGGCTGGAAAACCATCTCAACAAACTACGCCCGTATTATTCCCACTATTTTTACTTTGGCACAAATTCGCCTGACTCGTTCAGATTGGGCTTGGGAACCTGTTGGATAAACAGCGATGTAGGGGCGGGTTCCGAATTAATCTATGTTTTTCCACAGATAACCTGTATAAACCCGCCCTTCTTACTATTTTTTTTCCTGTTCCCTGAAAAAGTGGGGCGGGTTTATGTAAGCTATTTGTAGGAAAACATAAATCTGAGTGGAACCCGCCCCTACAAAACTGGTCACTGATAACTGATAACTGTTCCCTGAAAAAGTGGGGCGGGTTTATGTAAGTTATTTGTAGGAAAACATAAATCTGAGTGGAACCCGCCCCTACAAAACTGATAACTGATAACTGTTCACTGTAAAAGCTGTGTCTGTACTCACACGACATCCTGAACCCAAACTGCAAGGGCTTTGGAATTTATTTCAAGTTGGATTATTCCTGCTTCCACTCCTGCCAACCTGGGGCGGAATTATAATCGTTTTGGCTGCAATTGTCACCTGGACGAAAAAATTTAAACATATTATTAGTCAACCCGTTCATCAGGCTTTAATCGTTTTAAGTCTGTTACTGATTTTAACCGCAAATTTTGCAGAAAATCCTTCCGAAGCCTTTATCGGACTATCAAATTTTTTACCTTATTTTTTTGTGTTTGCAGGTTTCAACACCTTAATTCAAACCCCTACTCAACTCCGTCAACTGTCTAGAATTTTAATTATTCCTGCTATTCCCGTTGTTATTTTCGGTCTAGGTCAACAATTTTTTGGATGGTCAGGCATTGAACAACTGCAAGGCTTTTTCGGTTGGTTTATCGTTCTCAATGGCAACCCACCTGAGCGAATGTCTTCTATATTTATGTATGCCAATATATTAGCCATTTATCTGCTAATTATCTTTATTTTAGGAGTCGGACTCTTAATTGAACAGCTTCCGTTTTGGAAGTTTAAACCCGAAAAAATCTATCCTAAACCCCTTCCCCTTCCGGTTCTGATTATCGCATTATTAGGCGTAACTGTTGCCTTGATTTTCACCAACTCCCGCAACGCTTGGGGACTGATGGTATTTTCGACTGTTGCTTATGGGGTTTATTTGGGGTGGCTGATTGTGTTAGGATTAGTCATTAGCGCAGTTCTAGCAATATTTGGGGCAGCGTTTGCACCTGAGCCGTTACAAAAGGGTTTAAGAGTGATTGTTCCGGCTTATTTTTGGGAACGTTTGACCGACCAAAATTTTGAACGTCCTGTAGAAACCCTTCGTATTACTCAATGGAAATTCGCCTGGAACCTCACCCTAGAAAAACCGTTAACCGGTTGGGGACTGCGAAATTTTACCGCCCTTTACGAAAGCCAAATGAACGTTTGGATGGGTCATCCTCATAACTTATTTTTAATGATGACCGCAGAAGTTGGAATTCCCACAACGTTACTATTTTTTAGCATTATGGGTTGGATTTTAGCTGAAGCTGTTCAACTGGGAATTCAACAAAAAATCCCTAGCGAAGACCGATTAATTTTCTTCAGCTACGGACTGGCGTTTGGGGCTTGTGTGTTGTTTAATCTGTTAGATGTAACGCTCTATGATTTCCGAGTGAATACCTTGGGATGGATATTATTAGCGGCAATTTATGGCAACACTCAACAGTTTAATCTAACAAATCCGGTTGCTGATGAACAATCTTGTCATACAACGACTGAAAACTAAACCAACCCATAAAATGACTGCCAATCTGACTATAGGTTAAACTGGCAATATCCGGTTTAATTAATATGGGTTTTCCTGCGGCTTCTGCCATTAATTGCGCCTGGCAAGACCGTTCCATTGTAATAAACCACCACGCCGCTTCATCGACAGAATGACCCACCGTGAGTAAACCATGATTACGCAGAATAATCGCTTTGCGTTCACCAAGCGTTTCAGCAATGCGTTTCCCTTCTGACAAATCCAGCACCACTCCGGTATAATCATCAAACAAAGCATGATCTTGATAAAAAGAACAGGCATCTTGAGTTAAGGGGTCAAGCAGTCGCCCTAAACAAGACCAAGCCTTCCCGTACACCGAATGAGCGTGGGCTGCGGCTATAACATCGGGTCTAGCTTGATGAACTTGGGAATGTATGGCAAAGGCTGCCGCGTTAACGGGTTTATTCCCGTGAACCACTTCCCCTTTTTGATTCACCAATAATAAATCAGAAACCCGAATCTGGCCAAAATACATCCCAAAGGGGTTCACCCAAAATAAATCCGGCCATTCGGGGTCACGGGCGGTAATATGTCCGGCGACGCCTTCATCAAAGCCATAATGGGCAAATAAACGTAAAGCTGCGGCTAACCGTTGTTTGCGGTGTTGACGTTCCGCTTCAACCGTCTCAAACGTCGGGGGTTGGGGCAAATCGAACTTTTCAAACATAACTCTCCTGCGGGATAGACAGCCACCCTCAAAAAAAATTTTACAAAAGGGGTTGACAGGTTTAGAAAAAGCCACTATATTAGTTAATTGTGCGAGGGAAACAAACACAACCCAAGCGCAAACGACCTAAGAAAGTATTTTAAAGCTTTCCTGGTGTCTATGGCTCAATGGAACCACACCGATCCATCCCGAACTCGGATGTGAAACGTTGACACGGCGAAGATACTTGGTGGGTAGCTGCCTGGGAAAATAGCTCGATGCCAGGATAATAATGTAGGGGCGGGTGATGCAGAAATTTAGGTTTCTGACAAGCAAGCTCGATAAACCCGCCCCTAACTCGGAAAAGAGATAGAAAAAACTAAGCCTTCTTCCCGTGATAAATCGGAAGGAGGCTTTTGAATTTGGTGTTTCGATTTTAATGATCTCAGCACTACATCCTTGATCTGATGCACCCTACAAACCGGACAGCCGACACCTGACACCCAGACTGCGCGTGCATTGCAACAACAAGGGTTAACAATTATTTTTCTGTATCTAGATATACATTTTGCTGATAGAAAATCCTCTAGGATACTTCTGCACATGGGCAAGCTTGTGAGAGCCTGAATTTAGAATTGATGCCGGAGGCTATTCGGTTTAAGCCTGTCTGACCGGGTGCTGCCGACAGTCCGGAGTGATGCAGGAACGAAACATTAATACGGTTTATACCGTGTTATATCAGTTTTCGATAGCAGCAATAGAACGTCTTTCAATCGCCTCAAATTTCCGATTCGCGTAGAACCTAGAGAAACATCTCCTGAGAAATTTGAGAACACCGAATTAATTGCAGAAATTGCGATCGCAAAAAATCCCCAATCATTCACCTTGATTGTTGGTTTAAATTGTAAGCTTAGAGAGAAGAATATGAGCAAAGGTATCAGACGGCGGAAATTCCTGCTGTACGGATCAGCAGCTTTCGGAACAAGCTTCATGCTGAAAGCGTGTAGCAGTCCCCAAAGTGATAACACAACTCCCGTAAGTGGAAGCGGTGGTGGCGATACCATTAAAGTCGGTATTCTTCACTCCTTGAGTGGGACAATGGCAATTAGTGAAACCACTGTTGTTGAAGCCGAAAAACTTGCGATTAAAGAAATTAACGCAGCAGGTGGGGTACTCGGTAAACAAATAGAAGCAGTTGTGGAAGATGGCGCCTCTGACTGGCCAACTTTTGCAGAAAAAGCGGAAAAATTGATTGATCAAGACGGTGTAGTTGCTGTATTTGGATGTTGGACTTCAGCCAGTCGTAAAGCGGTTAAAGACGTTTTTGAGTCCAAAAATCATCTGCTTTGGTATCCCGTTCAATATGAAGGACAAGAATGCTCTAAAAATATATTCTACACCGGAGCTGCCCCCAACCAACAAATCGAACCTGCGGTTAAATGGCTACTCGAAAATAAAGGAAAAGATTTCTTTTTGGTGGGTTCCGACTATGTATTTCCTCGCACTGCCAATACTGTTATTAAAGAACAACTAGCAGCAGAAGGCGGAAACACCGTCGGCGAAGATTATCTGCCGTTGGGAAATACCGAAGTTACTCCAATTATTACCAAAATTCGTCAAGCGTTACCCAATGGTGGCGTGATATTTAATACTCTTAATGGTGATAGTAACGTCGCATTTTTTAAACAAATGCAAGGCGCTGGACTCACCCCCGATAAATACCCCGTGATGTCGGTGAGTGTCGCTGAAGAAGAAGTGCGACAAATTGGGCCGGAATTCCTCGTTGGACATTACGCCGCTTGGAACTATTTTCAAACTGTTGAAACCCCCGAAAATGAAAAATGGTTGAATGCTTTTAAAGCAGAATATGGGGAAGATCGCGTGACAAATGATCCGATGGAAGCGGCTTATATTATGGTATATTTGTGGAAACAAGCCGTTGAAAAAGCCGGAACTGCTGACGATTTAGAAAAGGTTCGTCAAGCGGCTATTGGTCAAACCTTCCAAGCACCAGAAGGGTTAGTAACTGTTAACCCCAATCACCATCTTTCCAAAATTGTTCGCATCGGTCAAGTGCGTCAAGATGGTTTATTTGATATTGTTTGGTCTACGAATGATCCCGTAAAACCGGAAGCCTGGAACCAATATGTTCCAACAACAAAAGGCTATTCTTGCGACTGGACAGACCCCAACAAAGGCGAGAAATTCAAATTAGAAGGAGTTTAAAACAGTCACCCGCCCCAACAAAACTGTCCCCTGTAACCTATGATTTATGACTGAACTTGCTGTTGGAATTTTTAACGGTATTAGCATCGGTTCTGTACTCTTGATCGCTGCTTTGGGGTTGGCGATTGTTTTTGGACTTATGGGGGTGATTAATCTCGCTCATGGTGAGTTGATGATGTTGGGTGCATACAGTACCTTTGTCGTCCAAAATATCTTTCAAAACTTCGGTGATGGACTGTTTGCACTCTATATCTTTTTTGCAATTCCGGTTGCTTTTATAGTATCGGCTTTAACCGGGTTAATTTTAGAACGGGGAGTCATTCGTTTTCTATACGGAAGACCTTTAGAAACGTTACTCGCAACTTGGGGCGTTAGTTTAATTTTGCGTCAATTTGTACGCAGTGCTAACTGGCTTTTGGCGATCGCAATTTTACTCTTTTGTGCGCTATTTTTTGGCGGACTCTGGGTGGTGCGTCGTCGCCCTGACTGGGAACAAATAAAAAACTTAGCGATCGCAATTTTACTCCCGTTATCCTTCGCCATTTCTGGCATTGCAGGATATTTAATGTCTGGCGTTAGTGCTTTAAGTAAACCCTGGTTTAGCGCAAGAAATGTGGATGTTACCGCTCCGGCTTGGTTGCGAGGGGGGATAGAATTGGGGGTTTATCAACTGCCCTATTCTCGGATTTTTATTATTATTTTAACGATTCTTTGTTTAGTTGGAATTTATGGATTTCTCAACCGTTCCGACTGGGGTTTAAGAATACGGGCTGTGACTCAAAATCGTCAAATGAGCGCTTGTTTAGGCATTCCCACCGATACCGTAGATGCCCTAACTTTTGCTTTAGGATCGGGGTTAGCAGGAATTGCGGGATGTGCGATTACTTTGTTAGGATCGGTTGGCCCGAACATCGGACAAAACTATATTGTTGATACGTTTATGGTGGTGGTTGTTGGGGGAGTGGGCAACTTATTCGGGACAGTATTAGCAGCATTAGTGATTGGAGTTGTCAGTTATTTAATCGGTTCAGGAACGTTTGCGCTGTTATTTAGCAAAACGGATAGCCTGCAATTTCTCACTGACTTTTTCACCTTTTTTGCTTCAACCAGTATGGCTAAAGTGATGGTATTTGCCCTAATTATTGCTTTCTTGCAGGTGAAACCATCCGGCATTTTTCCGCAGAAAGGACGAACTGTAGAACTATGAAAACTGAAAAAGCAAACCAACCCAAACAATTCTTTCGTCTGTTAAAACAGAGGCGAGAAATTGCGATAGCTGTTGCTATTGCTGTAGTCTTTGCGCTGATTATGCCTGCAATTTTACCTGTTTTTCGCCTAAAATTAATCGGGCGGTTTGTGGCGTTAGCAATTGCAGCTTTGGGAATTGATTTAATCTGGGGTTATACAGGCTTACTCAGTCTCGGACATGGGATTTTCTTTGCGTTGGGAGGTTACGCTTTTGCAATGCACCTCAACCTGCAACTTCCAGACGAACAAATCCCCGACTTTTTTAGCCTTTATGGTGTGAGTGATTTACCGGGATTTTGGCAACCCTTTTACTCGTTTCCGTTTACAATTATCGCCATTTTTGTTATTCCAGCCATTGTAGCGGGACTATTAGGTTATCTCGTCTTCCGCAACCGCATTAAAGGCGTTTATTTCTCGATTTTAACTCAAGCGGCGCTATTGGTGTTTTTTAACTTCTTTAACGGACAACAAAAACTGATTAATGGCACCAACGGACTGAAAACAGATACTTCCACAATTTTCGGGGTATTAGCAGGTTCTCAAGGCGCACAACTCGTCTTTTTTCAATTGTCGGTGTTGTTTCTACTATTAACTTATTTCCTCTGTCGTTGGCTAACTCGTGGGCGGTTTGGGCGGTTACTCATTGCAATTCGAGACTCGGAAATGCGGGTGCGTTTTTCAGGATACAACCCCACAGGGTTTAAAGTCTTAGTGTTTGCAATTTCGGGGGCTATTACGGGAATTGCCGGAGCGCTTTACACCGTCCAAACGGGCATTATTACGCCGAGTTTTATGGAAGTTGCTTTTTCAATTGAAATGGTGATTTGGGTGGCTGTAGGCGGCCGAGGAACCTTGGTCGGAGCGATTATTGGTACACTATTAGTCCGATTAGCCCAAACGTTTTTAAGTGAACAATTCCCGGAAGTCTGGCTATTTTTTCAGGGGGCGTTATTCTTAATTGTAGTGACGATTCTCCCCAATGGAATTTATGGCTGGGCGAGAGATTGGGCTTTACCTGAATTGCGATCGCGTTTAGGATTACAAGAACAGTTGATGACTTATCCTGATATTGATCTTAACCCGGATGTGCAACGAGAACAAGAAGAAATTGAAGGTGTTAAGCATTGAAAATCAACGGTTTTATATTCGCTTATCTTTACTGAAATTAGCCCTAACTACTGATGAATGAAAATATTTTAGAAATTGAAAACCTGACGGTTAGTTTTGATGGGTTTAAAGCACTGAATCACCTCGATTTTAGCTTAGAAACAGGGGAATTGCGGGTGGTAATAGGGCCGAATGGCGCGGGAAAAACCACCTTTTTAGATACGATTACGGGGAAAGTTCAACCCACAGAAGGAATTGTCCGCTTTAAAGGACGAAATTTGCGAAATCTCACAGAAGATAAAATCTCTCGTTTAGGAATTGGGCGCAAGTTTCAAACGCCCAGTGTTTATTTAAACCTAACAGTGGGGGAAAATTTGGATTTAGCTTGTAACCGTCAAAAAGATGTGTTTTCAACGCTATTTAAAAAACCGACACAGGGCGATCGCTTAACGGTTGCGGGACTGTTAGAAACCATTGGTTTAACACCAAAAGTTAACTTAAAAGCGGCTTTATTGTCTCACGGTGAGAAACAACGTTTAGAAATTGGGATGTTAGTGGCGCAGTCTCCAGATTTATTATTAGTCGATGAACCTGTAGCGGGGTTAACCGATGAAGAAACGGAAAATGTCGGGAATTTGTTGTTAGCGTTGGCGGACAGTCATTCGATTATTGTGATTGAACATGATATGGAATTTGTGCGTCAAATTGCCCAAAAAGTTAGCGTTTTGCATCAAGGTTCGCTATTGTGTGAAGGAACAATGGATGAGGTTCAAAATGATCCGCGTGTGATTGAAGTATATTTAGGACAGCAACAGGAGGAAGCAGCATGACAGTGGAAATTAAACCCCCAATGACTACATCGGAGTTGATGCTAAAAGCGTCAGGGCTGAATGTTTATTATGGAGAAAGTCATATTCTGCGGGATGTGGATCTCAGTGTACCTGTCGGACAAATGGTGTGTTTAATTGGGCGAAATGGGGTCGGGAAAACAACGCTATTAAAAACCATTATGGGGGTGTTATCGCCGCGATCTGGATCGGTAATATTGGGCGATCGCTTAATTACAACTTTATCACCTGATCGTCGTGCAAGATTGGGAATTGGTTATGTTCCTCAAGGGCGAGAAATTATTCCTCGGCTAACCGTTAAAGAGAATTTACTGTTAGGATTAGAAGCACGTCCAGGGAAATCTAAGAAAGTCATTCCTAATGAGATTTTCGAGTTATTTCCCGTCTTAGAAACCATGTTAGGACGCATGGGAGGGGATTTAAGCGGGGGACAACAACAACAATTAGCGATCGCCCGGGCGTTGATGGGAAAGCCGAAGTTATTGTTATTAGATGAACCCACAGAGGGAATTCAACCGTCGATTATTTTAGAAATTGAAGCAGCAGTGCGACGTATTATTGAACAAACCGGAATTTCGGTATTATTGGTTGAACAGCATTTACATTTTGTTCGTCAAGCGGATCGTTATTATGCCATGCAAAAAGGGGGAATTGTGGCGTCTGGAGAAACGCGAGATCTTTCTCAAGAGGTGATTCAACAATTTCTAGCCGTTTAAATTAAAGCGTCCAATCTTCGATATGTGAGTCAGGGAACTTGAGTAAAGTCTCGTTGATTACGGGTGAAAATGGTAGCCCCGAGGGATAAAGATTAACTATTGGAGTTTAAATCGACCTTCAATTGATAAGATTGCTGACTCCTGAATTCTGACTTCTGAATTCTTCTTTTAACCTGTTGATCAAATAGAGATGGGAGAATTCCCACCTCTAAAGTTAGCACGCGAAATATTGGAGAATTGAAACTAGCCCCAACTTGGAGTATGACGGATCAAACTCATAAATTCTTGGCGAGTTTTCGCGTCTTCAGCAAAGACACCCCGCACCGCACTGGTAGACGTCCAAGACCCCACTTTCTGCACCCCTCGCATGACCATACACATATGGCTAGCTTCCACAACAACAGCCACACCTTTAGGCTTCAATAAACCTTGTAAAGCATCAGCAATTTGAGCGGTTAATCGTTCTTGAACTTGTAACCGTCTACCGTACATTTCACAAATACGAGCGACTTTAGATAATCCTATCACTTTTCCATCGGGAATGTAAGCCACATGAGCGCGACCTAAAATTGGGAGAATATGATGTTCACAGGAACTAAAAATATCAATATCTCGAACTAACACCATTTCATCTGTTTGTTCGTGAAAAACAGCGCCGTTCAACAGTTCATCGAGAGATTGATGATAACCTGATGTGAGAAATTTTAAGGCTTTAACAACCCGTTTGGGTGTATCTTTTAAGCCTTCCCGATCTGGGTTTTCTCCGAGTCCGAGTAGCAAAGTCCGCACCGCTTGACGCATTTCTTCTTCGGAAACAGGGGGTTGAGATTGAGTGGTAAAGCTCGGTAATTTACCGTTTTGATTGTCGGTCGGCGTGGAATTTGCTAAGGTCATAAAATTAGAGTTTTGTTCCTAAAATAAACAGCAGTTTTTTACAAATTACTCTCGAAAAAGCTAGAGGTTAAAACGATTTAACACCTATTGCTTGTGCGAGTTGAGTGGGTTGTAAGATTAAACAGTTTTGCAACTGTTGACGGATTTTATGGGAGTCTAAGTGACGACCAATAAACACAATCTGGTTCTGCGGTGAATTTATCCATTCCTCAACTTGGATATCGTATCGAGGGCCGCTGAGTTGAAAAATGTGGCGCATTTCGCTATTATCAAACCAGAGAATTCCTTTTGCACGAAAGACTTCTATCGGCATTTCTTCCGTTAAAAATTTCTCAAATTTTTCAATATCAAAGGGAGAATGACTTTGGAAAGAAACAGAGATAAAACCATCATTATCTAAGTGAGGGGAATGGTGATGGTGATGTTCGTGTTCGTGATGTTCTTCTTCGGCTTGATACAGTTCAACTGGGGTTAAACCAACATCTAAAACAAGCGGTAAAGGAACTTTTGCCTGTTGGGTTCTTAAAATTCTCGCACCGGGTTTAACGGTTTGAATATAAGCTTCTACTTCTTCAACTTGTTCTGGGGCGGCTAGGTCAGTTTTATTTAAAAGAACCACATCCCCATAGACAATTTGTTTGAGGGCGGCTTCACTGTCAAAATGTTCGGGAGTAAACGCTTCTGCATCGACTAGGGTAATAATTGAATCTAGGCGGGTAAATTCCCGAAGTTCCGTCCCTAAAAAGGTTAAAATAATCGGCAACGGGTCAGCAACGCCTGTGGTTTCAATCACCATATAGTCTACCCGTTCTTCTCGTTCTAAAACGCGATAAACCGCATCAACTAAACCATCATTAATCGTGCAGCAAATACAACCATTACTCAATTCTACCATATCTTCTTCGGTAGAAATGAGGAGTTGAGCATCAATATTAATATCGCCAAATTCATTCACCAAAACAGCAACTTTTAAGTCCTGTTTGTTGCTCAAAATTTCATTCAGCAGTGTGGTTTTTCCGCTTCCTAAAAAGCCTGTGATAATTGTAACGGGCATTCCCCGCTTGGGAATATCCAGCGTCGTGGAGGAGGGGATAGTTTCCATAAAACTTGTTCTGCGACTCAGTGATGATAATGATAACAGTTATCAAAAATAAACGCAAGTTTCTAGCGTTGACAGACATGGGTGGGGTCATCTGCTTTTTCGGCGTATTCTAACCCCTGGGCTAAACGCCAAGCAAAAATCGGCGGTAAACCCTTCTCGATGATAGCAGCACAGGTTTTGTGATAATCATACTCAATTTCACGCAATGTTACTCCTTGAGTCTCTGTATCATATATGACATAGGTAGCATTGGGGCGACCATGACGGGGTTCTCCCACTGAACCGACATTAATCACTTGTTTTAACGGAGTGGTAAAACTGAGATTTTGTTCATCACTTAAATCGGGTTGATTAATTTTAACCTGAAGTTGACCCATATTTAACTGGCGAACATAAGGGACATGAGTATGACCACAAAATAGCACATCTGCATCGGCCGATAATACCCGTTCTAACACCGTAAATTCGTCCATATTCGGCATTAAATACTCATGGTTACTGTGGGGTGAACCGTGAACAAAACAGAGATTTTCTGTTTTTAGCATCAGGGGAAGTTGGGCTAAAAATTCCCGCGTTTCCGGATAAATATTGTCGTGAGTCCATTCATGGGCTAGACGACCTCGACGTTCCGCTAAAAGAGAAGGATAACTACATTCACAAGAATTTAACCCTTCCACAATATCTTCATCCCAACACCCTTGAACCGTTGGAATATCCAGTGAACGAATTTGTTCAACCACTGCATGAGGAAACGGCCCATAACCGACTAAATCTCCTAAGCAATATATTTTTTCAGCTTTTTGTTGGTCGATATCTAACAAAACCGCATCTAACGCTTCATAGTTGCCATGAATACAAGACATAACTGCTATTTTCATAAGTTGATTTCCTCAGTTTCTAATGAAGTTTGAATTTGTTGTTGATAATAGCTAATTTGAGATTCTGGGAGAAAACAATCTTTGAGGGTTTGTGAAAGTTCTGCTTTGTTTAAATCAAATCCCACAATTTCTAAACCGCTAAACCGTTGAGGTCTTCCGGCTAACCACAGAGGAACGTCTAAAGCGACAAATTCTTGATTCATTGTTCCCGCTACAAAATCCCCATAAATCGATTCTCCACTGACAATATCAAAAATTCCCTTCGCCCGAATCACTTCCCCATAGGCACCTTTAATCAGTTCAAACCAAAACACCGCTAAACTCGACCAGTCGAGAATTTCTCCACTTAATAAACTGCGATGAATTTGGACTTGAGAGGTGTGAATTACAGTTAGACTTTCAACAATGTTTTCATTCCCGAGAACCACTGACTTGGCGTTTAATTGTTCGAGTAAAGGTTGAACCGAAGACAGGTCTAAATGCCAGGGAAGTTCGATATAAGTGGTGAGTTTAGGTTCAGGATTAAATAATTCAAATTCCTGACCCTCCGTTAAAATTTCGACCTCGGGAAAGTCACTGGCGATACAAGTCCCATCAATGACAACAGAACCCTCGCCCGGGTTGAAATAGCGGACCTGCTGCTGCGTTTGGCTGATTTGTTCTCTTATCCAGTGGGTTTTACCCGCACCCGGCGGGCCAGTAACGGCAATAATCATCGGCTCTTCCCCTCAAAAACAATAATCATTATTATAGAAATAGCAGAAAATGATAACTATTATCAAATTATGCCCGACTTCAGTCCCATTGCGATTATCGGTGCCGGCCCCCATGCCCTCACCCTAGCGACTCACTTCCTGCAAAAACAGCCTAAACCCAATAAAATCAGGGCTTTTGACCCGAGTGGAGTTTGGTTGAGTCAGTGGTGTCAGCAGTTTGCTGCCCAGAATATCCCTCATTTGCGATCGCCTGCGGTTCATCACCCCGACCCGAACCCCTTTGCTCTGCGGAAATTTTCTGAAAATCGTTCTCACGAGTTGTTTCCGCCCTACGACTTACCGGGAACTAAACTGTTTGAAGATTTTTGTGCAGATGTCATCCAACGTTGGAAACTCGGAGATCGGGTTGATCCAGCCGAAGTTGTGGGAATTTTGCCTTTAAACAGTCGGGGACGATCAAAGTTTCAGTTGGCTTTAGGCGATGGACAAACTGTAGAAGCGAGACGGGTGGTTCTGGCAATAGGAGGCGGTCAGCTTCACTTTCCCGACTGGGTACACCAGATTTCCTCTTTTCCCCCTGAACGCTTGTCTCACAGTCAACATCCCCTTCTCTTCACAACAACTGAACCCGTTATTTTAAGGGAGTTTTAACAGACAGAGTTCTAAAAACTGGTGAACCTTGCGGTGAACTATTTACCTTCTGAGCTGTTCCTCTAACTCAGCTACTCGGTCTTTGAGGAACTGGTTTTCAAGCCGTAACCGATTTAACTCGTTCATCTCCTGTTTGTCGCTGAGAAGTTTTCTGTAAATCTTGTCACTGGTAGAAGCGTCCATGTATCTCTGATAGGTCTTGACGTGCATCTCCACTGAATGACCCATCCAACGGGCCGCATCATCTATAGGGATGTCTAGTTCATGCGCTCTGATGGCGTAGCGATGTCTGAGGCTGTAAGCTTCATTCTTGAACCCATAGGCGATCAGTATTTTTCCTAACCTAGTGACCTTGCTCTCATGGTTTCTGGCATTACTGGGGAACGGCTTAGGATTCAACAGGTCAAACCGTTCAACCCAGTGAGGATATAGAGGATAAACCAGTCGCTCTCCAGTCTTGTTATCCTCTTCTACTCTGAACTTGTGAAGCTCATTGTCAGGACTGGTGAAAAATTTAAGGTGCTTCTCAATCCCGTTGAAAACTTCTTGAGTTCTCAGACCGTAAGTGGCAATCATCCCGAATGACCAGGCGATATCATCAGGCAACAGGTCAAACGTCATCTCTATTTCTGTGTCAGTTGGCAAAATTCTAGGAGTGGGTACAGGTTTACAGTTGTATGGCTTTACCTCAATCCCTTCTTGCTTGGCCAATGCTTTAATAACTCTGATTAGACTAGCTCTGGTACGACTGTTAGGCGGTGTTGAGCATATCCAAGCCTCAATATTTTTGTTTGTAAAGCAGTCTAAGTCAGGTATTTTCTTGAAAGAGGCATCATAAGAAGTCCTGAATGTACTCAGCTTTTTGCGAGTCTGAGGCCGATCGCGCCAGTAGTTCTCCTCAAAGTCAGCCTTAATCTCACCCATTGTTCGGTGTTGAGGTTTGGGCTTAGGTTTGACTCCGTACATCTCCCAGTTAAAACCTCCTAACTTCAACTGTGCTGTAATTTCTATTGCCTTAGTTTCTGCAATCCTCACCCCTTCTAAGTCAGCAGACGCTATAGAAATCTCATAACGCTTTGTTCCTTCTGGGGTTGTTTCTCCAGGTTTACAGGGTAACGTTCCCCTTAGATACAGTCGGTTTTTTCTGCGTTGAATTGTTAGCTTACTTCCGAGCGCTTTAAGACGTTCGTTTGACTGCAAAATAGCACTGTTAATCTGGCTGTCAACCTCTCGGAGAGACTGACAGGCTTTGTTATTCAGTTTGCGCTGAGTCATTCTTCTAGATATTTAGTGATGCGGTTATCTTCTTGCCGACGCTTGGCACCATCAATCTGCTTTTGTAGCTGATCAGCTATCTCTGTTAACTCTTCACCAGTCAACTCTTGAAGTTCTGATTTCTGATATCTCTCCAGAATGCGAGAAAAGCTGAAATCATCAGGAGTTAATTTGAATCCCTGTTGTTTAGCTAACCGCTTAACTCGCTGTATGGGTGTCTCAGGTTTAGGAGACTGATTAACATCAAAGCTCAGAGCAGTCTGAATCCCTTCCGGTGGGTCTGATATGGGTTGAATATCTCCACAGAGTGCCTTGAAAATCTCAATATCCTCGGGCTTAACGTTTAAGTATCTATCCCCATAGGTGACTCTCCAGGGATTGCCATCAATGTCATACCGTCCATCAAGAATCGCCTCACCTGTGTACATGGGATGGTTAACCCAAACAGTCGGTTTGTTGTCTTTATTCTTCTTGAGCCACTTCTTCTTCTGGTCAAGGGTGTATTTTGCAAGCGGGGGTTTAGGGATGATCTGTTTCTCTGACTGTTTTGGTAACTCTGGTAAGTTTTCAGAAATTTGTTGAACATCAATAGAAGAAAGATTGCTCTCAATGGGTGCAATGGGTGCAAAGTCCTTCTGTGTCTGGGTTTCAATGGGTGCATTGATGAGCGTATCAATGGGTGATTGCACCTTTTCAATGGGTGCAGATGACTGTCTGAGGGTCTGCTCATAAGTCGGAAGAGTGTCCCAATCTTCCCTAAGTCTCAGTCCCTCAAACTGAGAATGTCGGGTTACTTTGTTCCAATTCACTCCCAAGTCAAGATGCTCACACAGTTCGTTGAGTTCTCTGGCAAAGCGCTTTAGTGATAAAGGTTGCTTGCCTTGGTCTGAGCAGTAAGATTTGAATCTCTCATGAAGCTTGGATGTCGTGACAAACTCGCCGGATTCTACAATCAGTTCATCATTCAAATATGCAGCTACAACCGATTCCTCTGTTTTCAATTCCCACTGGTGTAACTTAACTGCCGCATTGTAACCCTCATCAATTCCTTTGAGCAGTTGGACAACTTCAGTGTCACTCATGCTCAGAGCAATCGCAATCAATTGAGGAATTTCTGGCTCAATTAACTGATCAAGGTTGGAAATACGCTTCTCTGTGGGAATGGTGTAGTTGAAAGGAATCAGACAAAGCCGTTCGGTTAGCTCTGGGTATTTAGCTGTTCCAATCTGGCGATTAGATGTGATGACAATTGTCCCGTTAAATTTCTGGGAAAACGGGTCTTGATATTTCCTCTCACAATCAACTGAGTCGCCCCCTGTTAGAGCCAGTAATGTACTGATTGCACCCTCAGAGATAGACCGACCCTCTGGAATCTCGGCTAGCACTTTGTCAATGATTTTTGCTCTAGTCACAAGCCTGTCGAGCTTATCCAAGTCTGCCGAACCACAATTGCTTTCACCAACACACTTCTTCAGCAACCTAACACCGACTCCCTTTCCTCCTCTGGGTTTGCCTGTCAGTTGCAGGAACATTTGATGCTGAGAAAACTTACCCGTGATCACTCCATTAATTGCAGCTAAGAATTTTTTGATCATCGGATTATTCCCCTGTAGGGAGGTCATCAGATACCGATGAGTGAGAGGACAATTGTTTTGAAGTGACTCTAACAAGTTATCAACTTTAACGGGCTTATAAATGCGTGGTAAAACCTGAGTCAAACCATCCTTTGGGTTGTGTTCCCGCAGTTTTCCTGAGTTAATTTCCAGAACTCCGTTGTCAAAGGGAATGAACTTGTAACGCTCTAAAGTTTCCCAACGAGGAACCATTAAGTCATACATCATTAACTCAGCAACATCTTTAAAGTATGAAGGCCTTGGGTATTTGATTCCTTTTCCATCTATGGAATCTTTAACAAACTTCTCAAACACCTTCTGGTTAACACTTTCCCAACATTTACCGTTCCAATGTCTCCACGTTGATTGTTCGTGGTGATATTTCCACTCAGGGCGACATTTCTCAGAAAGTTCGTGAGCTATTTCTGTCGGTGTTGGGGGTCTGTTTTGACTACCTAAATCTTTATTGAGCTGTTTCTCCCAATTTTTGAGTTTTTCGGCGGAAAACTTTTGATATTCAAACGCCCCTTTACCCTTCTCTTTTAAGAAGTCATCCATGCCTTTGTAGCGGGAATCCCATGTTATAATTTTAAGGTCAATTCCCGCCATTCTTGCAAGGTTACAGAAGCGCCTGATAGCTTCACGGCATTGCGGTTTTTCTCGATAATCAGAATCAAAGGCAACATACTGTTCCCCCCCTCTTTCAATAAAGAGTTTTACAAATGGAGCAAGTTGGTAATCCTTTCCCCAGTTGTAAACCCCCGTGAGGGCGATTGTAGCAAAGCCGTGCGTTAATCCAGCACCGGCTTTTTTTGCGCCTTCAGTCCAGATAATTGGGATGGATTTATCCTCATAAACCTTTTGCCAGTAGTCCGGGTCTGGCATTGCCAGGAAGATGGCGTCAGGTTCCATGCCAGACGCGGTGAGATACTTTGCACCCTTGTCGTCGGGCTTGTTGGGGTCAAAGTGCTTCTCATCCGGTTTGACCTGGCCGTAACGATTCCCCATTGGCTGACCGTTTCGCCAGTTCACACCTCGACACCACCAACCGCCTGTTTTAATCGGGTGTTTGGGCTTGATGCGCTCGTTGACTTCCTCACGGGTGAGGGATTCAATGTTGAGCTTGGTAATTTCTTCACTAACGCCTGACTCGTCTATCCAATCAGCTAAGTGTTTGGTGTTGAATCTGGCTAATGAATTGACCTCTAAACGCCTTGTAAAGGAGGCAACCATTAGCATACCTCCTTTTCTATGCGTTGTAAGTTTACAGATTGTTTAGCAGACAGCTTGAATACTTTGCCGTCTCTGTTGCAGACTTTCCACTGACGGTCTAAGTCACGGATGAAGATTCTATCCCAACCCGTCAACGGTGACTTTAGCAGTTGGTCTAGTCTCTGCCTGTATTGGCAGTGATTCTCGGAAAAGTCTTTACTTCGGAATGATTTTGAATTAGAATTCATGGAATGATTTTGAATTAGAATTCATTTGAATTCTGGTTATACTTCATTTGAATTCCTTGGGTTCGGTTTACTTTTTGTGACCGAACCCGTTGATTTTGTGGGCATTGCAAAGTAAAACCAGCCAGTTTTAGGCACAGCAACTCCGCACACTCTCCGATACGTGTCGTCAAGCCCCAGATAAACTTGATTTAGAGAGCTTCCGCCTGCATGACCCCCCGACCTCTATCACACAAGCAAACAGTCGTAAGGTGCCATATCAAAACCTTTTGTGGTTTCCTTCCGGGTACCTGTCGCCCCACCAAGCTTCGCGTGGAATCTAGGGTTGTAGGGGTCAGTTTCTGCCTTAGTCTGCGACTGCCTTTCTCTAGGTATATTCTCTGTGTTGTTGAGCCTAAAATTGGCTGGTTAAGGAAATACAATATCAAAAGCTATTGCCTTAAGTCAACAAACAACGCAACTAATTTAAAGCATTCTCATCAAATTCACACGGGAGTTAAGCAGTTGTTGCCTGAAAACAACTTCTCTTTGAACTCTGTTCGGCAAGCTTGTCACGACACTATCACGCACATTACTAAGCCTGATCAGGTTTCGTCACAAGTTACATACCTATTACGAGTATTGGTTTAACCTGCTGTTGGAGTTCAAGAAAAGTTTCTATACAACTGATCATCACAGGCTTGTCACGACACTATCACGCACATTACCAATCCTGATCAGGTTTCGTCACAAGTTACATACCTATTACGAGCATTAATCTAACTTGCTGCTGGAGTTCAAGAAAAGCTTCTGCATAACTGGGGATTCAACCGAGCTGACATCACCCTTCAGTTCAGCTTCAAGATAAAACCTCTGATATTGGCTTTCTCCCCTGTTGCTGTAATTGTCAGAGACTTCTAACAATTGGATGACGTTAGCACGGGCTAGGAGGTCAAAGAAGGCTTTCCAGTTCTCAATCTCTTGTGCAGTTGCAGTCAGTCGGATTTTGGCGGTCATGGTATCTCCTAGAGCGGGGTAGATTGTTTGCGATCGGGTTGAGCTTGAGCAGTTCTTCATGTGAGTAGCAGTTTCCCCAAATTTCCCCGTCAAAACAGAGCCAATACTGGAGAGAAGTTTCACCGTCCTCTTCAACGCCAATCACATAGGACTCAATTTCACCTACAACAATTTGACCAAAGCGTTCAAATAAAACTTCTTGACCAATAGAAAAGACTGGGTAGCCTAAAGCATCTGCAATATTATTTTCTACCCAGTCCCAAAACTGTTGTTGGGGATTAGAACATTCCATCAACTTGCTCAGGTTCTAACTGATTGTTTTTCAACCGTTCGTAAGAATCAATAACCTTCTCTATCTCGGAGAGATTGGGGTCATGTTTAAATAAGCGAAACTTCTCTAGCAACTGAGTAGCCCGGTTGATTTCATCCTCAGTTTGGCTCAGGTCATAAAGCAAGCTGTCAAGCTCTTTCTTCTTGCTCCTGTACTCCCGTTGAACGTCCCGAATTTGTTTAACTAATTCTTGGGTGTGTTCATCAGTAGCTAGCTTCCGCATAATTGAAGTATCACCACCCATAAGCTGGACAACTTCTTGCTTGAGTTTGGCAAGGGACTGTTTGTAATCTTCCCAGTCCTCTAGTTCAACTCTTAAAGCCATTCGGGCTGATTCATAATTCCCTAAGTTGGTTGTCAGTCCAAATTCAATCTCTTTAACTTTCATTGTTTAACCTCTAATGATCTCTCAAATCCTGAATTGACCAACTGTGTGAAATGTAATAATAAAAGCCTTTCTTGAAGTTAGCTAGGTCTATGTCATCATACTTTGGATTGTGAAGACAACGCCAGCAAACAAAGGCATGGCGAAAGTATTTTGAACCGCAGATTAAGTTGTCAAGAATGATGTTTGGATGATAGCAAAATCTTAGTACTCTCATTCAATCTCCAGATAGTCAGTATGGTTTTTCTTTAGTTGTTCAGTAATCTGATGAAATTCTCTTTTAGTAATAGGGTAATGCCCACCTTTGCTAATTTCAACCAAGTAAGTTTTATCCCCATCTATCTTTTCTGAATATCCAAAATTAGGAACTATACAGGATATAGCATCCATGTTAAGGATAAACTCTCTGCCATCACAATCAACGTAGACAAACATTATTCAACCTCCAAATAGTCGGCGTGTTCTTTCTTGAGTTGCTCAGTAATCTGATGTATAAGCAAGGGGTCAAGCGACCCCCCTATGAACCAGGGCCGTTTCATTCTAAAATTTTGCGATCGCTAAACCTTTGATGGGGGGCAAGTTTTAGGCTCTATTTAAACAGAAAATATCAAAACTGTTGAAATAATCCTCCTTTTCTTTACAGAGAAAGGCT